>JASBUE010000051.1 GCA_030148045.1 Candidatus Tenderia sp. | reverse complement strand
CTACGAAGAGGGTGGCTATCTCACCGAGCATGTACGGCGCAAACCCTATTCCGTGATTTTGCTGGACGAGGTGGAGAAGGCGCACCCGGATGTCTTCAATATCCTGTTGCAGGTGCTGGACGACGGTCGCCTCACCGACGGCCACGGCCGCACGGTGGATTTTCGCAACACCGTCATTGTCATGACCTCCAATCTGGGCTCCCATCTCATCCAGGAGCTGGCCGGGGAGGAGCATTACGACGAGATGAAGGCCAAGGTGATGGAGGTGGTGGGGCAGCACTTCCGTCCCGAGTTCATCAACCGTATCGACGACGTGGTGGTGTTTCATCCGTTGCAGCAGGCCCAGATCCGCCGCATCGCCGATATCCAGGTCGACTACCTGCGAAGCCGCCTGGCCGAGCGAGAGATCGGCCTGGAACTGACCGACGCCGCGCTGGATAAACTGGGCGAGGCCGGTTTCGATCCGGTCTACGGCGCCCGGCCGTTGAAACGGGCCATCCAGCAGTTGCTGGAAAACCCGCTGGCGCAGGAGATCCTGGCTGGCGGATTCGGGGCGGGTGATGTGATTGAGGTGGATGTCGCGGACGAGGGGCTTGCCTTCAAACAAGGCAGGCGCAGCGGTGAGGTGAGTGCCGCCTGAGTTGATTTGTCGTGCCCTGAGTTTAACAACGCACGCTTCGTGCGGCGTTTTTTTGTGGTTTGTAGAAAGTATTCCTGGGCGCAACAGGTCGGCTAGAAGTCGTAACTCAAACCGGTGAAATAACTCACGTCCGTTTTCTCAACCGCCTGCGGCGGACGGCTGTCATGCCGGATATCCAGCGATAGTTTCAGGGAAAGTCGGGCGTTCATCTTTACCGCCAGGCTGGCCTGTTCCAGGGCGCGGAAATCCTCGCCGTCGTCCAGGCGCGGCTGGTAATAGGTGGTGCTCATCACACTGAGCTGTGGATTGAGCTTGTGCTTGTAGGAGAGGTAAAAGCTGGCGCGGCCGAATTCATCCGCACCATGATCTGTCAGGCCTGGGCGGAATTCCAGGGTTTCGCGGCTGTAATAGGCGCCGGCGCCGAAATAGAGCCCGAGGCGGTCCTCCTTCTGGGCCAGGGTGAAGCGCAGGCCGGCGCCGGCCAGGCCGCGAAACGAAAGGCGGGTGAACTCATCCTGTTCGGCCTGGACGTAGGCCTCCCAGGCGCGCGTCGGCCGATATTGCACGATATGCCGGGCATGCACAAAGGTGGCGTTGCTGTTGCGCCGGTCGTTGGCCTCGCCGTATTTGTAAGAGAAGACGACAAAGTCGGTGGCCCGGTCGTGCTGATATTGCAGGCGGCTGCCGAGGGCGGCCGCCGCGGTGTCGGTGTTGCCGCTGTTGCCGTTGATACTGAGGTCGATGTTGCCGCTGAAGCCCGGCTCCGGCGCCCCGACGCGCATGTTTTCGATATTGACGATGGCATAGGCCCGGCCCGCCCAGAGGCAGGCCAGGGCGAAGAGAACTGCTTTTCTCATTCGTTAACTCTTGAGGGTGTGGCGCAAAACGTAGGGCAGGATACCACCATGACGCACATATTCCAGCTCCCTGGCGGTATCGATACGGTTGAGCACCTGGAATTCGGTGACCCTGCCGTCGCCGGCGGTGGCCTTGACGGTCAGGGTCTGGGCCGGTTTGAGATTAGTGAGGCCTTTGATGTCAAATTGTTCCTCCCCAGTCAGCCCCAGGCTGTCGGCGTTTTTATTGTTGAGGAACTGCAGCGGCAACACGCCCATGCCCACCAGGTTGGAACGGTGGATGCGTTCGTAGCTCTGCGCGATCACCGCCTTGACACCCAGCAGCAGGGTGCCCTTGGCGGCCCAGTCGCGCGATGAGCCGGTGCCGTACTCCCTGCCGCCCAGCACGATCAGGGGTGTGTCTTGTTGCTGGTATTTCATGGCGGCGTCATAGATGGACATCTGTTCGCCGTCGGGCAGAAAGCGGGTGATGCCGCCCTCGGTGCCGGGGGCCAGCTGGTTGCGCAGGCGGATGTTGGCGAAGGTGCCGCGCACCATCACCTCGTGGTTGCCGCGCCGCGCGCCGTAGGAGTTGAAGTCCTTGGGTTTGACGCCCTGCTCGATCAGATACTGGCCGGCGGCGGAATCCTCGGCAATGGCCCCGGCCGGAGAGATATGGTCGGTGGTCACCGAATCGCCCAGCTTGACCAGCACCCGCGCACCCTGGATGTCCTGCAGCCCCGGCGGCTCTGCGCTCATGTCGCTGAAGAAGGGCGGCTCCTTGATGTAGGTTGAATCTTTATCCCACTGGAACAGCTCCCCGCCGGGCGCCGCCAGGCCGCGCCAGCTCTCGTCGCCGTCGAAGATATTGCCGTAGACGCGCTCGAACTCCTCGGTACTGACGTGTTGGCGGATCACCTCATCCACTTCCGCTTTATCCGGCCAGATATCTTTCAGATAGACCGGCTCACCGTTGGGGTCGATGCCCAGCGGGTCCTGGGTCAAATCCATGTTGAGGTTGCCGGCCAGGGCGTAGGCCACCACCAGCGGCGGCGAGGCCAGGTAGTTGGCCTTGACCTGGGGATTGATGCGCCCCTCGAAGTT
>JASBUE010000120.1 GCA_030148045.1 Candidatus Tenderia sp. | reverse complement strand
AGCCCCTGTTCGCCCACGACCGGACACAGCGTGACGCCCTGCTGAGCCGTGCCGGCCTCGCTCCCCTTCCATACCCCAGCCAGGAGTGCACCCCCTGCATCAACAGTTCGGCGGCAGCGCTGCGGCGGCTTGCCGAAGCCGATATCGAAAAGACCGCCTAACTGGAAGAGGAGCTGCAAACTGCCCTGTTCCCCGCCGCCGATTGCGACGGTGCCAGCGGCATCCGCGCCGTGGTCGACTGGGCCGTGGCCGCCAACCCCGAACGCCCCGATTACCGCTTCGGCTGCAGCGCCATGTTCGGCTGCGGTTGCTGACCCGCCCTACGCGGCGTGACGCCGCATCAGGTTAAGGCCACACCAGAGCGATTCCTGATAGCCACGTTCAAGTATCGGATCATTCCGTCGATATTCCATAAATCGGAAATGGAATACAGATAATGGGGTTGTCAATGGATAGGGACGACAGGTTTCTGAACCAGGAAGTCAATGCCTTTCTTGAGATTGATTGTCGGCAATTGGCGCTGGTCGAGCACTACCAGGAGGTGTTGACCCGCGGCGCACAAAGCTTCGGTGATATCTTTTACCAATATCTTTTCAAGTTTCCCGCCACCTCCAAGCTGCTGGGCGAGTACACCGAGAAGGGCGGCGACCTGGCCCGGCTCAGCCAGAAACAGGTCGGCCACCTGCTTGCCCTGCTGACGCGCCAGAACGATCCGACTTATCTGGAGCGCCTCAAGCACGTCGGCGAGATCCACTACGAGCGCAACATCGATCCGGTCTGGATCCTGGGGGCCTACCGCCTTTATCAGAATCACATCCACTCCTTGGTCAATCATTCTGTGGAGATTGAGCCGCTCGACCGGGCTCCCCTCAACGACTGTCTCAACAAGCTGCTGTTCCGCGACATAGGCCTGATGTTAGAGGGCTACTGGTATGCGGCGATGCGCTCACTGCAGGACGAGAAGAACAAGGTCGACGGACTGCAGCGCCGGATCTCCGACCTGCTCACCAATATCCCGCAGGTGATCTGGTCCATCGACGTGATCAACAACAAGCCGATTTATGTCAGCCCTACGGTGGAGGAGATCTCCCCCCTCAGCATGAAGCTGCCCATTCCCTGCCTGGCGTGGACGGTCAAAAACGACCGCCCCATGGTCGAGGCCGCCTGGGCCCGGGCCCTTAAAGGGGAAAGGGCCGAAGTCGAAAGCCGGGGGCATTCGCCCGGCGGCAAGCTGCTCTGGTTCAAGCGCACCTTTCATCCCTTCATCGACGACACCGGCACGGTGGTGCGTATTGACGGCATCATGGAGGAGATCACGGAGACCAAGCTGGCGCGCAACCGGCTGGAACGCATGGCCACCACCGATTCGCTCACCGGCCTGGCCAACCGCGCGCTGTGGTTCGACCACATCAAGCAGAGCATTGCCGTGGCCCGGCGCGAAGCGGGCAAGCAGGTAGTGGTGATGCTGCTCGATCTGAACCACTTCAAATACATCAACGACACCCTGGGCCATCCGGCCGGCGACGTGGTGTTGCGCCAGGTCAGCAGTCGTTTGAAGACCGTGCTGCGCGACGGCGATACCCTCGCCAGACTGGGGGGCGACGAATTCGCCGTGCTGCTGCCCATGGTGAACGACGCCCGTGCGGCGGCCATCAAAGTGGCGCAAAAGATCCAGGCCTGTTTCCGCGAGCCCTATATGTGCGGCGGCAATGAACTCTATCTGGGCGTGGCCATCGGCATCACCAGCTATCCCGACAACGGCCAGGATGCCGACACCCTGGTGCGTTGCGCCGATATGGCCATGTACACCTGCAAACGCGGCAACGCCACCCACCAGTTCTACCAGACCGGTCTGGACGAACCCTATCGCAAGCAGGTTCACCTGGTCAGCAATCTCAAAAAGGCCTTGCGCCAGCATGAATTCGAGCTTCACTATCAGCCCAAGGTGACCTTGAGCGACGGCCGGACCAACGGTCTGTAAGCCCTGATTCGCTGGCATCACCCGAAACAGGGCTGGTTGCTGCCCAGCGATTTCATCCCGGTGGCGGAACAAATGGGACTGATGAAGGAGCTGACGGAATGGGTCATTGCCACCGCCCTGCAACAGAACAAGGCCTGGCTCGACAACGGCATTACCACCACGGTGGCGGTTAACGTCTCGGCGCGCTCATTTCAGGACCACCACTTCGTCCGCTCGGTCAAAAACGCTCTCGAGACGGCCCAGGTGTCACCCGAATGCCTGGAACTGGAAATCACCGAAAACACCCTGATGTCCAATATCGATTTCGCCGCCGACATCATCCGTGCGCTCAGCGACATGGGCGTCAAGGTCGCCATCGACGACTTCGGCACCGGCTACTCCTCGCTTTCCTATCTCAAGCGCCTGCCCATCGATCAACTCAAGATCGACAAGTCCTTCGTCAAGAACATGGACCGCGACGAAAACGACGCCGCCATCGTCATGTCGGTGATCGAGCTGGGCCATAACCTCGGCTTCAAGGTCGTGGCGGAAGGCGTGGAGCGGCAGGAACCCATGCAGATGCTGATAAATCTCGGCTGCGACATCGCCCATGGCTACCACATCAGCCGCCCCATGCCCGCCGCGGCAATCACCGGCTGGCTGGGCATGGCCGGCTAACTCAGGGCATTCTGGATAGCTGCAAAATCGGTCGCCACTTCGGAGATCTCCACCCGGGCGTTCATCAGGCGGCTGATCTGTGAGGTGGAGAAGATCCCGCAGACCGTCTCCCGGCCGCTGCCGGCATCGGTCTCCACTACCAGGGCATGCTGCCGGCCGCTGTGGCGCAGGGTCTCGATAATGTCACCGAGGCGGGCCCGCTGCACATCCTCCAGGCGCAACACCTCCAATCCCGCCACCGGCGTCATGATGTCGCGCACCAGCACCTCGCTGGGGGTGCAGTTGACCTCGCGCATGTACTGCACCGGCTTTTCACCCAGGATATCCGCGGCGGTGATGATGCCGATCATCTCCCGGCCCGACGGCGCCACGAACAGCATGCGCACGGCATAGGCGATCATCCTCTCATTGGCGTCGTTCATGGTGGCAAAGGGATCGATCATCAGCGGCCGGATCTGCGACAGGTCGGTCATGGCGCTGATCGCCGGGCTCTGTTCCGAGACCGCCGCGCCATGGCTGTCGGGCGGGGTCATAACGATCACGGGTTGGTTCAGCGGATGGTGGGGCAGGGGACGATAGGAATCAGCCATGGCAACCTCCTTCCATGAAAATGGAATAACATAAGCATATATTGACTCTAGACCATCGCCGCGGCATATCAAGCGCTTGGCGCCCGCTCCGGCCAGGGGTCATAATGAACAAAAATGATGGAGGATCGCCCCATGCACACACAGATAAAATCCGGTTTCATCCTGGCAGCCCTGCTGCTGGTCTTGCTGGCCGGTTGTTCGGGCAAGACGGTGGTCGAGAGCGACCTGCGCATCAGGGGCGCCCCCGACTGGGTCAACGAAGGCACCCAGATGCTTAACGACAAGGGCGGGCGCCTGTTTCACGGCGTCGGCTCCGCCGCCCCCATGGGCGACGAATCGCTGCAGAAATCCACCGCCGACGAACGCGCCCGCGCCGAACTCGCGCGGGTGTTGAGCTCCTATCTTACCGTGGCCTCCAAGGATTACAGCGCCGCCGCCGGCGGCGGCGGCGGTGAGACGGTGAGCGAACAGAGCGTCTCGCGCCAGATCGACAACCTGACCCAGATCAACCTCAGCGGCGCCCGCATCATCGGCCGCTGGCGCGACAAGCGCACCGGCGTCATCTACTCCATCGCCGAATTGGACATGAAACGGATGAAGCAGACGCTGGAAAAGGCTGAACAGATGAGTCCCGGCCTGCGCGATTTTCTCAAGCGTGAAAGCGACACCATCTTTGACCGCATAGCAGGAGACAACTCATGAATTACCGATTGACCGGCGCGCTGACTTTGAGCCTGGCCCTGGCCAGTGTTTTGCTTGTCGGCGGCGTATTGCAGGGCTGTTCAACCAGCGTGGAGCGCATGTCCACCGAAGAAGTGGTGGACCTCAGCGGCAGCTGGAACGACACCGACTCGCGGCTGGTCTCGGAGGAGATGATCAGCGATGTGCTGTCGCGTCCCTGGCTGGGCGAGTTCGTCGCCCGTGAAGGCCAGCCGCCTGCCGTGATCGTCGGCGAGATCCGCAACCTCAGCCACGAACACATCAACGTCAATACCTTCGTCGGCGACATGGAACGCGAGCTGATCAACTCGGGCAAGGTGGAGTTCGTCGCCTCCCGTGGGGAACGCGGCGAGATCCGCGCCGAACGCAAGGACCAGGAACTGCACGCCCGTGACGACACCCGCAACCCCATGGGCCGGGAGGTCGGCGCCGACTTCATGCTCAAGGGTACCATCAACAGCATCCTCGACATCGAGGGCAAAAAACAGGTGCGCTACTACCAGGTCGACCTGACCCTGATCAGCCTGGCCGACAACCGCAAGGTCTGGGTGGGGCAAAAGAAGATCAAGAAGCTGGTCAAGCAACCCGGCCTGCGCTGGTAGGCCCGGCGCCAAAAACCGCTCGGCCGGTCGATGTTTCCGGTATTCCGACTTGTGCGGCCATTGCTGCTGACGGCCACCCTGGCCGCCGGCGGCTGCGTCGCCATGCAATACCAACAGGACCCGCTGGAACAATCGATCATTAATCAGCAGCCGGCCCAGGCCCTGGCTATCCTGGAAAAAGAAAATCGCAAGGGACGCGACCAGGCGCTCTATCATCTCAACAAGGGCGTACTGCTGCGCATGAGCGGGGACTTCGGCGCCAGCAACATCGAACTGGAGGCGGCCAAGCAGATCAGCCAGAAACTGGAGGCCCTCAGCCTGCGCGAACAGGCCGCCGCCGTCTCGGTCAACGACGCCATGCGCAGCTACCTGCCACCGCCCTTCGAGCGCGCCATGCTCTACTGCCTCAAGATGCTCAACTATCTGGAAATGCAGGATTTTGACGGCGCCCGGGTCGAGGCGCTGCAGCTGGATGTGTTTCTAAATCAACACTACGAGGAACAGGAACCCGCCTTTCCCCGTTATCTCAGCGGCCTGGTGTTCGAGGCCAACCGTGAACTGAGCGACGCCCTGATCGCCTATCGCAAGACCTATGAAGCCTACCGCGCCGCCCAGCTGCCGGTGCCCCTGCAATTGCAGGCCGACCTGCTGCGCCTGAGCGACGCCCAGGGACTCGGCGATGAACACCGCAGATACCGCGAACAGTTCGAACTGGAACGCTGGCCGACCCAGGCGGAACTGAACCAAAAGGGCGAATTCGTCGCCGTCGTCCTCAGCGGACTGGTGCCGCGCAAACACGAAACCTCGATCATTGCCCAGGACCCGCGCAGCGGCCAGCTGCACCGCATCTCCATCCCCTTTTACGAAGTGCGCCAGGCCCAAGTTGAAAATGTACGGCTGGTCGGCTTGAATAACAGCAGCCGGGGTGAAACCTTCGCCCGCATCGATCAGCAGGCCTATGCCAGTCTGGACCAGGCCATGCCCGGCATCATCGCCCGCGCCGTGGCCCGGGTGGCGGTGAAGAACAAGCTGTCCGACAACATGGCGGAGCAAAACCCGCTGCTGGGGGCGATCACCAACATCGCCGGCTTTGTCACGGAACAGGCCGACACCCGCGGCTGGAATACCCTGCCGCAGCGGATTCTGATCAGCCGCCTGGCACTGGCGCCCGGTGTCTATGATATCGGGGTCGCCCTCGACAACGACGCGGGCAGGACGATCGCCAGCGAAACATTGAAGCAGGTGCCACTGCGAGCCACGGAAAAACGATTCTACAGCCGGCACTGGCCGGCCTCCCATGTCAGTAGCAGGAAGCGCAGCAATGTACAGACAAATTTCTCGACCACTATTCATTATCAGCATCGCCTTGATTAGCGCCTGCGCCGGCACCCCCAAGATGGCCGAGCGGCCGGCCTGGGTCGACGGTCAGAGCGAACGCTATTCCCACCAGCTCTATCTCACCGGCCAGGGCAGCGCCGACACGCTCGAGGATGCCAAGGACAGCGCCCGCGCCGATCTGGCCAAGCAGTTCGAGGTGGCACTGTGGGAACACAGTCAACAACAACAGGAATACCGCAAGCAGCAGGCCGGGGAGGAAAGCAGCGAGTCGCTGGAGCAGCGTGTCTCGCGCCAGCTCATCACCCGGACCACGCGCACCATAGAGGGGGTCGAAATCGCCGCTACCTGGCGAGACGAAGCCACCCACAGCTACCATGCCCTGGCGGTGCTGTCGCGCAACAAGGCTCGACAACAGTTCGAGCAGCAGATCACCGCCCTGGACCAGCAGATCAAGCTGCGCCTGACCCAGGCGGAAAACGAAAACGATCCGCTGCGCAAGACCGGCCTGGTGCAACAGGCCATCGATAGCCACCTGCAACGCACCACTGCCCAGGGCGCATTGCAGGTGGTCGACCCCAGCGGTCGCGGCCTGCCGCCCTTGGTCTCCCTGGGCGAGCTGCTGCATACCCGCGACAGCCTCATCAGACGCATCAGGCTGCTGCCCAAAACCGCAGGCCCACTGGCGTTTCTGATACAACCCATTTTGAGCGGCAACACCGCCAATGCCGGCTTCCGTATCAGCACCGGGGCAGAAGCCGACTACACGCTGATCGCCGCAACCCAACTGGAACCACCGTTGCGGGAGGGCGGCTGGATCTGGCTGCGTGGCAGCCTGGAGCTTACCCTGCGCGACAGCAATGATCATGACGTTGGCGTGCGGCGCTGGCCCCTCAAGGTCGCCTCCATCACCACCGAACAGGCCGAAAACCGGCTGCTGAATGACATTGACGCGATATTGAAAAATGAGTTGCGCGCCACGGTACTGGGATTTGTCGTGACGGAGTGACATCTTGATATCCCGCCGACAGGCGTGAGATGATGCTGCGCTGTTTGTCGTTTATCAACCCTTGACCCGCCAAAACCACACCGGGAGGAGATTATGTCCGCAAAGACGCTGATTAGCCTAGGGATGGCCATGTGTCTGATCACCGCCGCTGCATTGGCCCGCACGCCCGCGCCCAAGGATGCACGCGCCTACATCATTTCACCTGCTGATGGAGAAATTGTGACCAACCCGGTGACCATCAAATTCGGCCTTCAGGGCATGGGGGTGGCGCCCGCCGGCGTCGATCGGACCGACACCGGGCATCATCACCTCTTGATCGACGTCGAGCAACGACCGGCTATGGATAAAGCGATACCGTCAAATGCCAAACATAAACACTTTGGCGGCGGACAAACGGAAACGAGCATCGAGCTGCCCCCCGGTACCCATACCCTGCAATTGATCTTGGGCGACAAGGATCATATTCCGCACCAACCACCGGTCATGTCCGAAACCATAAGCATTACGGTTAAGTAGTCAGATGCGGCGCGGCGGACGCCATTTAGCGCCAGTAAGGGACGCAAACTGTAGTTTCGCGCCCGCGGGGGGGGAAGGGGAAATGAAGTTGCTTCGGAAAAGACCGCGGGCCCCGTTCTACTTAGAGGGGCGATCTTAGCGCTCGGCCCGCCCGCCCTGACGTGGCGGGCGGGCCGATGCGGGGCGCCTGATGATCAGGCGCCGTTGATTACGGCGAGCGTGATCAGCCCGACGAAACCAAGCGGAATAATTGCGACGAGTGCTACGGGTTTCATAACATTTACCTCCCTTATATTTGCTGACGTTTAGCGCGGGCGCAGCGGCACCGCACCACCGGATTTCGAAATGTCCCCCCGGGCAAAGCCACGTTACAGCCCGGCATTTCCCTCGGGGAACACCCGATTCTCGTGACCCAATCCAGTTGCGACGTGTCGGGACCATTACCGACCCATCTCACCGCAATGGAATGCCTGTCACACCAATGATAATACATGACCAAATTGGTCAAGCATATTGATACCACACGTCAATCCGTCATAAAACACAATATATGTGTGTATTTCCAAGGATAGGGATAAGGCGAATAGAGGCACAGCATATCCTTGTCGATATTGATGTGCATGGCGGTTTCGCTTGTTTTAGAGAATTAAAGGGGGGGCTCTCAAAGGGCAAGCGAATGCAGTGACGAAGGGGAAGGGCCTGGTCAGAGGCAGAACTGGCGGATCAGTCGGCTGAGCAATTCGATCGTCGGTTCGATCCGGTCGAGGGCCAGGTATTCGTCCGGCTGGTGGGCCTGGTCGATGTCGCCGGGACCAAGGATGACGGTGTCGATACCCAATTCAGTCAGATAAGGCCCTTCGGTACAGAAGGCGACGGCCTGGCTGGCGTGACGGCAATGGTGCTCCGCCGCCTGGACGATGGGCGAGCCGGGATCGGTATGCAGCGGCGGGGTGCCCTGGCACAGGGAAAACATCTCCCAGCGGATGGCACTGTGGCGGAACAGACGGTGCAGACGTTCGCGGATCTGTCCGCGCAGCTGGTGAAGCTCCATGCCGGGCAGGGCGCGCAGATCGAAGTGGAGTTCGCACTGCTCGCAGATTCGGTTGGGGTTGTCGCCGCCGTGGATATAACCCAGGTTGAGGGTGGGCACCGGCACGCTGAAACGTTCGTCCTGGAATTTGGCCTGCAATTCATTGCGCCACTGCAACAAATCGGCGATGACCAACTGCATCGCCTCCAGGGCGTTGACGCCCAGGGCGGGATTGCTGGAGTGGCCGCTGCGGCCCATCAAGCGAATCGCCTCCATCATGATACCCTTGTGGGCGGTGACCGGTTTCAGTCCCGTCGGTTCACCGATGACGGCGTAACGCACGTGGGGGCAGCCGCGCTCCACCAGGCTCAGCGCGCCCTCCATGGAGCTCTCCTCGTCGGCGGTGGCGAGCATGAACAGGGGTTGTCGCAACGCCTGCGGCCGGAAGCGGCGCGCCGCCTCGATGGCCAGCGCAAAAAAACTCTTCATGTCCGAGGTGCCGAGGCCGTAGAAACGATTGTCGCGCTCGGTGAGCTGGAATGGGTCGTGGTGCCAGCTGTGCGGGTCATAGGGCACGGTATCGGTGTGGCCGGCGAACATCAGTCCCCGGCTCTGGTCGTTCACCGCGCCATAACTGGCCAACAGGTTGGCCTTGTGAGGCTGTTTTGGCAATGGCATCACCTCGACCTTAAAGCCGAAATCCTCCAGCCAATCGGCCAGCAGCTCGACCACCTCGCGGTTGCTGGTGTCGAATTCGGGGCTGACGCTGCTCATGGAAGGGGTGGCGATGAGCTGGTGCAGCATGGTGCTGAGAGTGAGTCGTTTCGTATTCATGGGCAGGGGCTATCGTTATGACTAACTTTCTCCCTGCAAGATAATCTTTAGCGCCGCAGGCGACAACGAAAATCTTACCGCATTTTCTTATCCGATTTATTTACAATTTATGGGTAAATATTAGGGCTATCCAACCGATAGTGATACTGAAGATTCTTACTTATGGGGCGTCGATTTTCGGTGAACTGGAAATATTGCCTTTTACGGCTACCGCTGCTGCTGATAGCCATTCTGGGCCTGCAGCTGGGCGCCTGCAGCAAGGGGGACCCGACCGCCGCCGGGTCGGCAGCGCCGACCCTGCAGGATATCCAGATCATTATCGAAAACAACACGCTGGTGGCGGGGTTGACGACCCAGGCCCGGGCCGCGGGGATATACTCCGACAACAGCAGCCGGAACCTCAATACCGAGGCGGCCTGGTTTTCCCTGGACCCCAACGTGGCCAGCGTCGACAGCAACGGGGGCGTGACAGCCGTGGCACCCGGCCTCACCACGATCTCCGTCGTGGTGGAGGACAAACTTGCCTCGGCCCAACTGAGGGTGGTGGACGCCCAGCTGATCGCCCTGGAGATCACACCGGCCAATCCGCAATTCGCCGCGGGTGTGCAGCAACAGTTCAGCGCCACCGGGGTATACAGCAACGGCGCCGAGAACCTGCGCCTGAATGTCACCGACCAGGTCACCTGGAGCAACAGCGCCCCCACTATCCTTACGGTGTCGAACGCCGCCGGCAGCAAGGGGCTGGCCACGGCGCTGCAAAGCGGCACGGCCGAGATCAGCGTCAGCCTGGACGTACTCAGCGCCACACTGCCGGTGAGCGTGACGACGGCCACCCTGGCACGCATTGAAATCAGCGCCCCCCAGACCAGTGTGCCGGCAGGCTACCAGTTACAACTGACCGCCACCGGCATCTTTTCCGATGGCAGTACGCAAGACCTCAGCACGCAGGTGGGCTGGCGTTCCACCGACCCCGCCATCGCCACGGTCGACGACAATGGGCGGGTCACCACCCTGATGGCGGGGTCCGTGGTGATCTCGCTCAATTATCTCGGCCAGTCGGCCACGCTTGAAATAAACGTCAGCGCGGCGACGCTGGCGCGGCTCGAGTTCTCGCCGGCCAATCCCCACCTGAGCGCCGGGGAGGCGTTACAACTCAGCGCCACGGCTATCTATAGCGACGGCACCCGTCTCGATGTGACCGAGCAGGCCACCTGGCAATCCAGCCAAGAGACGGTGGCGACGGTGGGCAATACCGAGCTGGACAAGGGCCTGCTCACGGCTGTCGCTTCAGGCGACACCACCGTTGCGGCCTATTTCAACACCCAGAGGGGGGAGAGTACGGTCAGCGTCACGGCGACGATCCTGCGGAGCCTGGAAATCAGCCCGTCGAACCCGACCATTGCCGCCGGCACACAACAGGGCTTCCGCGCCACTGGGCATTACGATGACGGCTCGACCCGCGACCTCACCACCCAGGTAAGCTGGGCCAGCTCGAACAAAGACGTCGCCGAGGCCCTGGGCGACAGCGGCTACTTCAAGGGCCTCGCCGCCGGCACCAGCCGTATTACCGCCGCCATCGGGTCGGCCATCGCCTTTACCG
>JASBUE010000117.1 GCA_030148045.1 Candidatus Tenderia sp. | reverse complement strand
GACGTTCCGGTTCAACTAACGATTCCAAAAAGCCAACGGATCAACTCAGGATGCTGTGCTTACTTAGCGGCGGCAGGGATTGGCCATGCCGGATGGCCGTAAGGGTGCCGACTGTTGGGAAAAACGGGCGAATGTTCGGCGGGATCAGTGGAAATACAGGCCAGATTCAGGACCACTGAACGGCAAAGCGGCGCGTCATTCTCGGTCAACGACGGCTGGACTTGGGGAAAAAAGGGGGTTTATTCTTCCTATACTTCCGCGTCTTTGCGTTGGGTGTTTTTTGTCACTCGAGGCACTGTGTGAAAAATCATTAAAAAGTTGACGTAAGGTTCGCAATGAAAGGCTAATAATCTGATGGTTCTGAGGCAGGTGCCGGAAATGGCTTCGACGTGCTGTACAGCCCGTTCACCGTTTTTGGAATGGGTGCCGCATCTTGGTTGTGCGGGCCAAAATAGTGCGGTTCTGGATTGAGAGGGCCCTGTTTTTGTGCTCGAGTAAACCGGTATGGCTGGTTTTAGTAGTAGAGGGGATATGAGGACTCACACGGTAATTGCAGAAGAAACAGGTATATAGCTGGATGGTCTGAAGTTTGGCACGTTACCTGCTTAAAGATAGCAACGGAAAGTGATCCATACCGTTATGAGGCCATGACTCAATGCTGAATCATGGTCCGACTACAGCGTAAACGTTCGGTGGCTCAACGGCGAGTCATTAGCGCGGATCGGTATCAGACACTATTGAACGGGACAACGGCGTCCACTCATGCGAATGATTTTCGCGTGTGTGGGCGCTTTTTTTTACTGCATGAAGCGGGGGGTGGCCGAGAGTTGAGCTGTGAAATGTAACGAAATGAAGAATGCTGGCATGTTGATGTATCACGTTCCGGCGAGATTGAAATGAATTCCCTTTTGTTTATCCGGAGGTAGCTATGTCGTATCTAGAACCCAGTGAGTTTGTATCAAAAATGGTCGATCAAGGTGAGTCGAAGGTTTACATGTCCGCCAGGGACACCTTGATTCGTGCCTTCATGGCCGGTGCTATCCTTGGCCTGGCCGCCATTTTCGCCATCACGGTGGCGGTCAAGACCGGCTCGCCTCTGCTGGGTGCGGTTTTGTTCCCGGTGGGCTTTATCATGCTTTACCTGATGAAGTTCGACCTGCTGACCGGTGTGTTCACCCTGGTGCCGCTGGCGCTCATCGACAAGCGTCCCGGTGTGACCTTCGGCCAGGTGATGCGTAACTGGGGACTGGTCTTTGTCGGCAATTTTGCCGGTGCATTGACCACGGCATTCATGATGTCGTTCATTCTTACGTACGGCTACAGCACCGATGGTGGTGCCATTGCCGCCAAGGTGAGCACCATTGGTGAATCCCGTACCCTGGGTTACATGGCGCACGGCATCGATGGTTGGTGGACCATCTTCATCCGCGGCATGCTGTGCAACTGGATGGTGTCCATGGGCGTGGTCGGCGCCATGATCTCCACTTCGGCCAGCGGCAAGATGATGGCCATGTGGATGCCGGTCATGCTGTTCTTCTTCATGGGCTTCGAGCATTCCATCGTCAACATGTTCCTGTTCCCGTTCTCTATGATCATGGGTGGTGACTTCACCTTCATGCAGTACATCGTCTGGAACGAACTGCCCACGGCCCTGGGTAATCTGGTCGGTGGTTTCGTGCTGGTGGGTTTGCCGCTGTACTACACCCATGTGCGCACCAGCCCGGAGCGCATCCTCCAGAAGAATGCCTAAGGGCATCATCATTCCCGGCCCCAGGTGGGGCCGGGAACACTTACCCGTATGACGACCCATCAGTTACAGATATTGGTCGGACAGTGCTCCGACGCCGGACACAAGCCCGTCAATCAGGATTTTCATGCCTTCGCCGCGCCCAAGGAGCCGCAACTCAGTTGCAAGGGTATCGCGGTGGCATTAGCCGATGGCATCAGCAGCAGCCAGGTTAGCCAGATTGCCAGCCAGACCTCGGTCAAGGGCTTCATGGAGGACTACTACTCCACGCCGGAGTCCTGGTCGGTGAAGACGGCCGTCACCCGCGTGCTGCATGCCTCCAATTCATGGCTTTATGCCCAGACCCGAAATGGTCCCTACCGCTACGAGATGGACAGGGGCTATGTGTGTACCTTCAGTGCCCTGGTGTTGAAATCCACCACGGCACACATCTTTCACATCGGTGACGCACGGGTCTTCCGTGTGCTCGATAACAAGCTCGAACAGTTAACCGAGGATCATCGCCTCTGGGTGTCGCGTGATAAGAGCTATCTCAGCCGCGCCCTGGGTATGCGCGACCGTCTCGAGATCGACTACCACGCCCATGCCATTGAGGCCGGTGACATGTTCATCCTCGCCACCGATGGGGTGTATGAGTTCGTCAGTGAGGCGTTCATCGGCGAGGCGCTGAGCATGCATCACGATGATCTCGACAAGGCGGCCCGCCTGATCGTCGACCATGCCCTGGAGCAGGGCAGCGATGACAACCTGACGCTACAGATCGTGCGCATCGAGCAACTCCCGGCGCACGACATCGACAAGTTGCACCAGCAGGTGACGAACCTGCCGTTTCCGCCGGAACTGCATCCGCGGATGAGCTTCGATGGTTACCGGATACTGCGCGAACTGCACCGCAGCAGCCGCAGCCATGTCTTCGTGGCCGTCGATGAGGAGACCGGCAAGCAGGTGGTGCTCAAGGCGCCGTCGGTCGACCTGCGCCATGACCCTGCATACCTGGAACGCTTCCTGATGGAAGAATGGGTGGCCCGGCGCCTGGACAATGCCCATCTGTTGAAGGCGTGCGACCAGACACGCAAGCGCAATTACCTCTACATCGTCACCGAGTTCATTGAGGGCCAGACCCTGAGCCAGTGGATGATCGACAATTCCCACCCGGACATCGAAACGGTACGCAATATGGTCGAGCAGATCGCCCGCGGCCTGCAGGCCATGCATCGTCAGGAAATGCTGCACCAGGACCTGCGTCCCAACAACATCATGATCGATGCCACCGGCACGCTGAAGATCATCGACTTCGGCTCGGTTCGCGTAGCCGGCGTGGTGGAAATCAACCGTGAGCATGAGCAACACATACTCGGCACCCTGCAATACGCCGCGCCCGAGTACTTCCTCGGCGAGGAGGGCAGCACCCGTTCCGATATGTACTCGCTCGGCGTGATCGCCTACCAGATGCTGAGTGGGCGTCAGCCTTACGGCACGCAGGTGGCGCGGGCACGGACACGGGCAGCCCAGCTCAAGCTGGTCTATGCCACGGTGCAGGATGACGCGCGCACCATACCCGCCTGGATAGACGAGGCCATCCGCAAGGCCGTGCATCCCAATCCCTACAAGCGCTATGACGAGATATCCGAGTTCGTGCATGACCTGCGGCATCCCAACCGGAATTTCACTAGCAAGAGCCGGCCGCCCCTGCTCGAGCGCAATCCCATCCTGTTCTGGAAAGGACTTTCCCTGGCCCTGTTCCTGATCATTGTCTACCTGCTGGCGACTGCGCCGGGCGCAACGAATTGACTGTTGTTTAACGTACCTGTCTAACGTACCGAAAGGAGTAACGCGATGAATAAACTAGAGATGACAGAAACCATCATGGCGGCGAAGGCCGCGGCCGGCCTGGGCTGGGAGGATATTGCCGGCAAGGTGGGCCTGGCGCCCGTGTTCCTGACCTCCGCCTGCCTGGGCATGAACAGCCTGAAGCCGGAATTTGCCGACAAGCTGTGTGAGGCGCTGGGCCTGCCGGCAGAGGTATCCGTCGCCCTGCAGCAGTTTCCGCATAAGAGCTGGGACAAACTTGTCCCCACCGATCCGGTCATTTATCGCTGGTACGAGATCGTCGGCGTCTACGGTGAGACCATCAAGGAATTGATCCATGAGAAATTCGGTGACGGCATCATGAGTGCCATCGACTTCTCCATGCACATCGACAAGGAAGAGAACCCGGCCGGCGACCGCGTGCTGGTCACCATGAGTGGCAAGTTCCTGCCCTACAAGAGCTGGTAAGTATCGGTTTGGGCTGGATAGCCCGGCAGGGGATGCCCTGCCGGGTTTTTCATGCGTGTCAGATGCTGCCCGACTGGCGGGTGACGTCGACGTATAGGGTCAGCTTCTGACCCGGCTGCAGGTATTTCTTCTTGTTCAGACCGTTCCAGCGCACGACGTCGCTGACTTTGACCCTGAACTTGTCCGAGATGCGCGCCAGTGAATCCCCGTTGCGTACGGTGTAGTGAATGGGACGGATGGTATTGACCGCACTGGCCGCGCCTGAAGCGTTGCTGTTCTTGGTCCAGATGACCAGTTTCTGGCCCAGGCGCAGGGTGTCGCGTGGAGCCATGCCGTTCCACTTGGCCAGGCTTTTTACCGAGACCGTGTAGGCACGGGCGATGTCCCACAGGGTATC
>JASBUE010000100.1 GCA_030148045.1 Candidatus Tenderia sp. | reverse complement strand
TGGCCGTCACCAACAGCGGCGGCGATCAAATGCTCGTCCTGCCGGGCGATGGCAGCGGCGGCTTCGGCGACGCCGTCCCCTATAACACCGGCACCGCCCCTTACGCCATCGCCGGCGCCGATCTGAATGGCGGCGGCGTGGATCTGGTCACGGCCAACCGGGATTCGAACAACATTTCCGTATTTCTCAATAACGGCAGCGGCGCCTTCAGTGGCAGCACCTACGGCACCGGCACCGGCCCGGTGGCCGTGATTGCGGCCGAATTGGATGGCCTCAATAACAATGACCTGGTGGCGGTAAATAGCGGCGGCAATTCCATTTCCGTGCTCCTCAACAACGGCACCGGCACCTTCCCCGCCAAGACGGACTACAGCACCAACCTATCTTTACCCAGCGGTGTGGCCGCCGCCGACATGGACGGCGACGGCGCTCTGGACCTGGCCGTCATCAACCAGGGCAGCAGTACCGTCGCCATCTTCCTTAACGATGGCAGCGGCGGTTTTAGTTTCTCGACCGAGCATGCCACCGGTTCGACGCCCTACTCCATCGCCACCGGCGATCTGGACGGTAGCAACTTCCCCGATTTGGTAATCAGTAACAGCGCCAGCGACACCATCTCGGTGTTGATGAATAATGGCGACGGCAGCTTCGCCAGCGCGGTAACTTACACCACCGGTTCCACGCCCCACACCGTGGTGCTCGCCGACCTGGACAATGACAACGACCTGGATATCGCCGTCGCCAACAACGGATCCGACACCGTTTCGGTGTTCGAGAACGACGGCGTCAGCAGCGGCGACTTCAATACGCGCGGTGACTTCTCCTCCGTCCAGGGCCCCAGCGGCCTGGCCGCGGCCGACCTGGACGGCGACACCTATCCCGAGCTGATCACCACCAACCTGCTCAATGGCAACATCAGCTATCTCCAGAACCTGAGTCCCGTGACCCCGGACACGTTCAGCTTTGCCAGCGTCACCGACGCAGCGCTGGCCGAAGAGGTCAGGTCGGAATCCGTCACCCTCGCGGGACTGGCCGCCCCGGCCCCCATCAGCATCAACGCCAACGAGATCACCGATGCCTCGGGGACCAAATTCTATGACGCGGCTTACAGCATCAACGGCGGCCCCTTTAAGACCGACCCCGGCACCGTCGCGAACGGGGATACCGTCCAGGTACAGGTACGCGCCGCCATCAAACAGGGTGCCACGGTAGTGAAGACCCTGACCATCGGCGGCCTCAACGTCACCTTCAGCGTCACCACCGCCGGCGACGACGTCCCCGATTTTTTCACCATCACACCGCGCCAGGACGCCGAGCCCGGCGAACAGGTCATCTCCAAGCCGGTCACCGTCACCGGCCTGGGAGAGCCGGCCACCATCATCATCAACAACGGCGAATACCGCATCGATAACGGCACCTTCACCTCGAACCCCGGCACCATCAGCAACAACCAAACACTGGAGGTACGCCTGACCGCTTCCGCCAGCCCCGGCAGCCAGCGCTCGGCCCTGCTCAGCGTGGGCGGCGTACAGGCCGCCTTCATTATTACCACCAAGGACACTTCATCCTCGTCTGCCGGGGGGGGTGGCAATCTCTCCCCCTGGGGCGCATTATGGTTCGCCTGCCTGTGGTGGTATCGGCGCCGCCGGCCGCAAGGCCCGAAGCCGATGCTACAATAGAGAGACGTGTAACGACAGCGAACAAGGTCAAAGACCATGAATGACAGAAGCTATACCTCCCTCGACAAACTGATCGCCAATGTCGACAACGCCATGCGCACCATTTTCGGCCAGCCGCATCTCACCGAACGCCCCAACCCGGCGGAGCACATTGCGGACGCGGAGATGAGCACGCAGGAAAAACGTCACGCCGCCGGACTGATGCGCGTCAACCACGCCGGCGAGGTTTCCGCCCAGGGACTCTACAGCGGCCAGGCCCTCACCGCCCGCCTGCCCGAGGTGCGTGAAAAGATGGAGCGCGCGGCACTGGAGGAAAACGACCACCTGGACTGGTGCGAGTGCCGCCTTAAGGAACTGGGCAGCCGCAAGAGCCTGCTCAATCCCTTGTGGTATTGCGGCTCGTTCGCCATCGGCGCCACAGCCGGCCTGGCCGGCGACAAGTGGAGCCTGGGCTTCGTCGCCGAGACCGAGCACCAGGTCATCAAACACCTGGACAGCCACCTGCACAGCCTGCCGCAGCAGGACGCCAAGAGCCGTGCCGTGTTGGAACAGATGCGAGAGGACGAGGCCCACCACGCCACGGTGGCCCTGCAACATGGCGGCGCGGCGCTGCCCGCGCCGGTAAAGAAATTGATGGGACTGACCTCCAAGCTGATGACCACCCTGGCGTATAAAATCTAGCCCGCATTTCTCATATCAATAAAACCTGAAAAACAAAAGGGAGGTGCAAGGCCTCCCTTTTTTCATTTCCGACAATGGCTTTTAATTCACGCAGCATATTAGGTTGCCGGGCTAATAGTTACCGCGGGGTGCCCTTGACGCCGCTCTCGGCCTTGTGGTGCCTATAGGCACCCTTGAGAGACAATTCGCTACCAGGTCAATTGGCGGGGTGGAACAATTTGCGTGATGGCGCCCCTCTCCCACCGGGGAGAAGGGCGGAGCATAGCTTACAAGCATGCTTTCAGCCCGTGACGGGCGAACCAACTTAGAACACGAACTGCAAGCGCCCGCGCAGTTCGTCACCTTTCTCGCCACTCGCCTGTTCTCCGTCCATGTAACTCAGCCCCAGGCGAACAAATTCAGTGGCATAGTAGTTCACACCAAAGGTGGTCTGCTCACCGTCGGTAGTACCCAAGCCGATGTCACTGTATTTCCCATCTCCATCTTCATAACGCAGAACCGCCTCCCAGGCACCGCCCTTGTTCGCAGGCTTGACGCGCTTGAAGACGCCATCCTTGTAAGGCCGGCTCTCACCGGTGATAATCCAACCGGCCTGCGCATAGTAGCCGTCGTAACTGGTCGAACCGACTTCAGAATCAAAGTACTCGGCCTGAGCATGAAACGGACCGAACGCAGCCGCCAGCTCCGCGTTATACGAGTCGACTTCGTCAGCGCTGACATCGGCATCACGACTGCTAAAGCCCGCCCCCAGGTGTATGACCGTACCATCCTTCTTGACCGGCGCAAAGGTTACACGCCCCGTAGTGGCGGTATTACCCACATCATTACTGCCATCGCCATCCGCCTCGAAAACGCCGATACCGTAGGTCCAGTTGCTGCCTTTGCCGTGCAACTGGACACCCGCTGAGCGCCCCGGCGTGTAGAACTCAGTCATAGCCGAACGTTCAAGGGCTGAGATATCTTTTGAGCTGGTTAGCTGCTCCAAACCAAAGGGTTCTTTCTGTTTACCGACAGTGATGTTGGCCGCTTTGCCGAAACCCGTGTAACGGATGTACAGATCTTCAGCATCACCGCCTTTGGCACCGTCGCTTTCGGCGATATTGAACTGCAACTTGTAGAGCCAGTCACCATAATGTCCCTTGGCAAAGAGTCGGGCACGACGAACATCGAAGTCATTGCTTTTTGCTTTGATGTCGGAATCAGTTGCATCGTAGTCCCACTGGAGACGGCCACCCACCTGGAAAGATGCCGACTTGTCAGCGGTGGTGATTTTAAGCCCGCCCTTACTCTTGATGACAATATCATCACCATCGCTGGTCACGGTGCCGGCATGGGCCGTGGCAGCCGTAGCTGTGATGATGGCAACTGACAGTAATTTGTGTTTCATTTCATTTTCTCCGGTCTGAATTGTCTGTGAATTGTCGATACATCTTTAGAGAATGCCGTATTAGCTCATGCCAACACGGCGCGGCTGCCTTGCGAACCACAACCGAACCGATCCACCCATGGCCAAGGACCAAGCGGACCCCACACATCACGTGTGGGGCGTATTTAACGGTATCTCTGTTACTGTTTTATGACGAAATGATGGATTTTATTAAACCCAATCGGGCAAGGGAAGGCCCGGCACCGACGCGGGGAGGTTGACGCGATGAACCGGGGGACGTGTGGCCGCAGGGAAAACGGCCGTTGTGTTACAAGCCGCGGCGCAGATTTCTGCCGTAGAAGATTTCCGCCATCTCCCGCTGCAGGCGCTGGTCGATGGCCTTGACCTCTTTGTCGCCCAGATCGCTGGGGTGCAGGCCGAAGAGGTAGTTGTCCAGGTCGTATTCCTTGAGCAGCATCTTGGTGTGAAAGATGTTCTCCTGATAAACGTTGACGTCGATCATCTGATACTTCTCTTTGGTGTCCCTGGCGATGTAGTTCTGGATCGAGCTGATCTTGTGATCGATGAAGTGCTTCTTGCCGCGCACGTCACGGGTGAAACCGCGCACCCGATAATCCATGATCACGATATCGGACTCGAAGCTGTGGATGAGATAATTGAGCGCCTTCAGCGGCGAGATACGGCCGCAGGTGGAGACGTCGATGTCGGCGCGGAAGGTGCTGATACCGCCGTCCGGGTGGCTCTCGGGATAGGTGTGCACGGTGATGTTGCTCTTGTCCAGGTGGGCGACCACCGATTCGGGCAGCGGCCCCGGTGCCTCGGTATTGGAGAGTTCTTCCGCCATGACGGGCTCTTCCGAGATCAGGATGGTGACGCTGGCGCCCTGGGGATCGTAATCCTGGTGGGCGATATTGAGGATGTTGGCGCCGATGATATTGGTGACGTCGGTGAGGATCTGGGTCAGGCGCTCAGCGTTATAGGCCTCGTCGATGTATTCGATATAGGCCCGGCGCTGCTCCGGGGTTACCGCATAGCAGATATCGTAGATATTGAAACTCAGGGTCTTGGTGAGGTTGTTGAACCCATGCAGTCTCAATTTTCTCATCTGTGTCGGCATCTAGACATCCTCCTGCCCCGAATACATTTCTCGGCCCAATGCTAGCGGGAAAAGCGCCGGATTATCTACCATTTCACCGCCGAAGGGGAGTTATTTTTTTACGATCGGCGGATGATGGATGATCTGCACCGTGGTGCCGGCGGGGTCGAAGCAGTAGAAGCTGCGGGCGCCGTCGCGATGGCTGCGCGGCCCGGTTTTCATCTTGACATCGTGACCGCGCAGGAAATCGAACCAGACATCGACCTGCTCTTCTTCGTCGATGATGAAGCCGATGTGGTCGAGCACCTGGTCGCCCGACGTGTCAAAGCCGGACGGCACCCGGTGCAGGGCCAGATTGTCGTTGCCCGAGGTGAGATAGACGTTGTCCGGGTCGGGGCGCCATTCCACCGTCATGCCGAGCAGGTCGACATAGAAGTGCTCGCAGGCCACCAGGTCGGCCACGAACAGGGCCACGTGGCGCATGCCCGAGGTGGGTTTGGGTTTGATCATTCGGCTTCCCCTTCTGCGTCGACAATCTCGAAATCATGGCTGATTTCCACCGTCTTGCCCAGCATGATGGAGGCGGAGCAATACTTCTCCGCCGACAGCTCCACCGCCCGCTCCACCGCGCTCCGTTTCAGGCCACGGCCGGTGATGATGAAATGGAGGTGGATCCTGGTAAACACGGCGGGCACGGCGTCGGCGCGCTCGGCACTGACCTCGCAGATGCAGTCCGTCACCGCATGGCGGCCCTTGCGCAGGATCAACAAGACGTCGTAGGCGCTGCAGGCGCCCGTGCCCATGAGCAGCATCTCCATCGGCCGCACGCCCAGGTTGCGCCCGCCGCCGCCCGGCGGTCCGTCTATGACCACGGCATGGCCGCTGCCGGACTCGGCTACGAACATGGCGTTTTCGACCCATTTGATGCGCGCCTTCATTCTTTACTCCCATATTCTATATTTACTAATCCGAACATAAGTTGCCTGACATTCCCATGTGGGACACGCTGTGAATACATCCCTGTACGCTCGACGGCCGCGTCCATGCGGCCGACGGTCCCACATGGGAATGTCAGGCAACTTACGAACTCCTTAATAAGCGGGGGACATGATAACTCAAACTCCCGCCCCGGTTTGCCGATAGCTATTCATGGACCCGCAACCAAAGAGATCGCTATGAGCCTAGTCAAGAAACCGATTCCCAGGGCCAATCCGGCCATCGAACGCTTTCTGTCGCATTGCCACCGCCGCCGCTATCCCAACAAGAGCGTCATCATCCACGGCGGCGACACCCCCGACTCACTCTATTACATCACCGAGGGCTCGGTCAGCGTGGTGGCCGAAGACGACGCGGGCAACGAGATGGTGCTGGCCTATCTCAACGCCGGCGACTTTTTCGGCGAGATGGGCCTGTTCAACGAGGCCCCGCAGCGCAGCGCCTGGGTGCGCGCCCGCGGCGAATGCGAGGTGGCGGAAATCAGCTATGACCGGTTCCGGGACATGGCCAAGGACAATACCGACGTGCTGTTTCAGCTGGCCTCGCAGATGGCCCTGCGCCTGCGCCGCACCTCCGGCATGGCCACCCGCCTGGCCTTCATGGATGTCAGCGGCCGCGTCGCCCGCACCCTGCTCGACCTGACCAAACAACCCGACGCCATGACCCACCCGGACGGCATGCAGATCAAGATCACCCGCCAGGAGCTGGGGCGCATCGTCGGCTGTTCGCGCGAAATGGTAGGAAGGGTGCTGAAGAACCTGGAGCAGCAGAACCTGATCTCGGCCAAGGGCAAGACCATTGTGGTGTTTGGCACGCGTTGACTAGTACTCCTTGCTAGGGCCTGTTAGAACTCGAATCCCATCTGGGCTGAATAGCCGACCTCGTCCTCATTGGCCCCGGCGGCCAGGTCCAGCTGCACCCCGTAGAAGGTGAACCCCACACCGAAGGTGGCGATACTGGTATCGGTATCGCTCATATTATGGCGGTAACCGATGCGCACCTGGGACATCGCGAAGACATCCAGCTCGGCCCCCATGGCGATATACTGGGTCTTTGAATCGAAGCCGGTGGAGGGGCTCTCGTTCAAATCCAGATCCAGCGACACCCGGGTATATTGGGTGCTGTGGGCGGCCGCCAGCCGCGCCTGGGGCTTGATCTCGATGATGTTGCCTCGCACGGTCTGGTACTCCTGGCCGACCAGGTTCTTGATCGACACCCCGGTACTCCAGCCGTTGCCGTAGTGTTTGGCGGCACCGATGTCGACGTCGAAAGCGGTGTGATCCTTCTGCCCCAGATCGGTCTCGAAATCGGCGCTGTTCAGCTCCGTGGCGTAATCGAAACTGGTCACTTGGCGGTACTTGGGGGTCACGCCGAAGGCGATGCCGTGACCGAAGACCTCAATCTCGCGCGCCAGCGCCAGACCGACCTCGGTGATGGCCAGGCCGCGCCCCAGCAGGCGCGAGCTGAGATCACTGGAGCGAAACGTCTCGCCCTGCGATAAGGTGCTGTCATCCGCCTCATTCAATATGCGCTGCAGTACATCCAGATCATTCTGGCTCACCGCCACCTCGGCGCCGCCCACCACCCGGGCGTTCACCATCAGCGATATCCCAACGCTGTCATGGGGGATTCCCACCACCATGGCGCCGAAGAACTCGCGCTGCATGGGCTTACCGTCCAGGGTGCGCAGCTGCTGGCGCAGGGCGAAGGTGGAATTGGCCACCTCCTGCAAGGCGCCAAAGTCTCCGCCCGTGTACCGGCCCAATGCCTCGTCGAAGCCAGCCTCCAGCCCCAGGTACTGGTACTTGTCCAGCTCATCGAGCACCTTTTCCCGGTCATAGAAACGGGCGCCGAGCACGGGCACATGCAGGCTGTAGTCGTCCGGCATTTCAGCCGCCGCCAACAGCGCGGGATTATAAAAAATCGCATTACCGCGGGTGCCGGAGGCGACGCCGGTCCCGCCCATGGAGAATGAGTAACTGTCCATCATGCTGAATGGCAGCGCCTGCAACTGCGTTGAAAACAAGACCATTCCAGGCACCAATAGTGCGCCCAATAATGGGATTCTTCGCGCCATGCCCGACTTCCTTCCTTCGTTGGGAGACAACCTTTGTAATCCTGGGTCGATTGATGATTCAAACCAGGAGTTTAACCCAAATCCCGGCATCAATCCGCCCGTAAAGCGAAACCCCGCCTAACGGCGGGGCTGATGCACGACCAGGCGGGAGCGGACGGCTTGTTAGAATCGAAACCCCAACTGGAAGGAGGCGGCCATTTCATCGCCGTTGCCCGCGATGGCGACATCCATGTGCACACCGAAGGGCGAAAAGCCGAAGCCGAGGGTCGGGATGCTGGTATCCGAATCGCTCAGGTTGTAGCGATAACCGGCCCGGAATTGCATCCAGTCAAACAGGTCCAGCTCGGCGCCCAGGCCCACATACTGGGTCTTGGAATCGAAACCGGCCGGCTCGTTTTCCACCAGGTCCACATCGGCCGCCAGGGTCAACCACTCGTTGCTCCTGGCCACGCCGGCACGCAGCTGCGGCTCCACCTTGATCACATTGCCGAGCACGGTCTCGTAGTCGTTGGCGATGAGGTTCTTGGCCACGACGCCGAGCTTCCAGCCATTGTTGAAATCTTTGGCCATGCCGATGTCGAGATTGAAGTCGTCGTATTCCCGGGTGCCGGTGTCGATGTCGAGCTCCGCGGTGTTGGTATCCAGAAAATAGTCGAAGGTTTTCACCTTCACCAGCTTGGGCGTGACACCGATCGCGACGGCATGGCCACCGATATTGAACTCACGCGCCAGGGAAAGTCCCACCTCGGTGATCAAGGCGCCGCGGGCATCGAGGCCGGAGCTCAGTTTGTCCACCACATCGTTGCCGACGGCCTGCCCCTGGACGTCGGGGTTACTGGCCAGGTCCGCGGTACCGTTCCTGGCATCGGTCAAGATGCCCTCCACCAGGGCCAGGTCAGCATCGGTCAGATCGAACCGGCCGCCGCCGACCGCATAGCCGTTCAAGGTCAGGGAGGCGCCGATCTTCTTGCTGGGGACACCGATCACCATGCCGCCGACGAGCTCACCCTGCACCGGCTTGTTGGTGAACTTCCGCAACTGGGCCAGAATCGCATCGGCGGCGTTAGCAACCACCGCGGCGTTCGCATCGTCGGGCGCTGCATTGAAGTTATCGATCGCCGTATCCAGGTTGGCTTCGAGGTTGTTGTCCTGGTAGGCATCCACCGCGTCGATGAGATCATCCGGATCATTGAAACGCGCTCCGATGATGGGCAGTTCGAGGCTGAAGTCCTCATCCTCGTGTGCCGCCGAGAGCAGGGCCGGGTTCATGAAGCCGGCGTTGGCGCTGCTGCCCGAGGCCACCCCGGTGCCGCCCATGCCCAGACTGCGGGGATCAATCGACTGAAACGGCAGCGCCGCCACCTGGGTGGAAAACAGCACCATTGTCGGCAGCAGACCCTTCAGCATCATCTGTTTGCGCATGAATCGTGTCCCTTTATATTAGGTGGATAAGTAGCCCGCATCTCTCACTCTTGAATCACCTCGCTACGAAACCCGGTGAGGAATGCGGGCTAAGGCGATAATCGTGTTTTGAAAATATCGGCGTGGTACCGCAGGGCTTTAGCAAAAGGCGTGGCGAAAACAGCGCAAAATCAGGAAAACAGTTCGCTCAGCGCCGCACCGGGATCAACCGCCCGCATAAACGCTTCGCCCACCAGGAAGGCGTTGACACCATGCTCGCGCATCAGACTGACATCCCCGGCCGTATGAATACCGCTCTCGGTGACCACGACCCGGTCATCGGGAACCTGGGCCAGCAGCCCCAGGGTGGTCTGCAGCGAGATGTCAAAGCTGCGCAGGTCGCGGTTGTTGATGCCGATCAGTTTCTGCGGCAGCATGAGCGCACGCTCCAGCTCGCGGGCGTCATGGACCTCCACCAGCACATCCATGCCGAGGTGACCGGCCAGCTGGCTCAGCTCCAGCAGCATGGCATCCCCCAGCGCCGCCACGATCAGCAGGATGCAATCGGCACCGATGACGCGCGCCTCGTAGACCTGGTAGGGATCGATAATAAAATCCTTGCGCAGCACCGGCAGGCGGCAGGCCGCCCGCGCCTGCATAAGGTATTCCTCCGAGCCCTGGAAAAAATCGGCATCGGTGAGCATCGAGAGGCAGGCGGCCCCGCCGCGCTCATAGGACTGGGCGATCTCGGCCGGCCGGAAATCCGCGCGTAGCACCCCCTTGCTTGGAGAGGCCTTTTTCACCTCGGCGATGACGGCGGCCCTGCCCTGGCCGATCTTCTCATCGATGGCGCGCACGAATCCGCGCGCCGGCGCCACAGCCTCCACCCGCCGCCGCAGCTCGGCCATGCTCAGCTCGGCGCTGCGGGCGATCACCTCTTCGACCTTGCGGCGCAGGATCTTTTGCAGGATATCCGGCTGATCCATGATGACTACCCCGCCAGTCGCTGGCTCAGCCTGACCAGCTCTTGCAGCTTGACCCGGGCGGCGCCGCTGGCCATCACCTGCTGGGCACGGCTGACACCCTCTTCGAGTGTGTCCGCCAGACCGGCGGCGTAAATGGCGGCACCGGCGTTCAGGGCGACGATATCGTGGGCCGGTCCCGGCTCGTTATCGAAGACCCGTTTGATCGTGGCCAGGCTGGCCTCGGCGCCGTCCACCGCCAGCGCCTGGATAGCGGCGCGGCTCATGCCGAACTGCTCCGGCATGATGCTGTAACGACTGACCTTGCCGCCTTTCAGTTCCGCCACCTGGGTGGGAGCGCCGATGCTGATCTCGTCCATGCCGTCATCGGAACGCACCACCAGCACGTGGCGGCTGCCGAGACGCCCCAGCACCTCGGCCACCGGTTCCAGCAACTGCTCACTGAACACGCCCAGCACCTGGTTGGGCGCACCGGCGGGATTGGTCAGCGGGCCGAGGACATTGAAGATGGTGCGTACACCCATCTCCCGGCGCGGGCCGATGGCGTGTTTCATGGCGCCGTGGTGTTTGGGGGCGAACATAAAACCGATCCCGACCTGCTCTACGCACTGAGCCACCTGTGCCAGCGTCAAATCCAGGTTGACCCCGGCCGCCTCCAGCACATCGGCACTGCCCGACTTGCTGGTGACGGAACGATTGCCGTGCTTGGCCACCCTGCCACCGGCGGCCGCCACCACGAAGGCGCCGGCGGTGGAGATGTTGAAGGTACGGGAGGCGTCGCCGCCGGTGCCGCAGGTGTCCACCAGATGCTCGGCGTGCACCTGCACCGGCGTGGCCAGTTCGCGCATCACCCGGGCGGCGGCGGCGATCTCGTCCACGGTCTCGCCCTTCATGCGCAGACCGATGAGAAAACCGCCGATCTGGGCCGGGGTCGCCGCGCAGGTCATGATCAGTCGCATGACATCAATCATCTGCTCGGTACTGAGATCACGGTGTTCCGTGACGGCACGAATCGCAGCTTGCATATCCATAGACTCAGCCCTCTTGTTTGTTCTGTTCGAGGAAGTTTTTCAACATATCATGGCCATGCCGCGTGAGGATCGATTCGGGGTGGAACTGCACACCTTCCACGGCCAGCGCCTTGTGGCGCACGCCAATGATCTCATCCATTTCACCCTCGACGGTTTCGGTCCAGGCGGTGATTTCCAGACACTCGGGCAACGTCTCCCGCTCGATCACCAGGGAGTGATAGCGGGTGGCCTCGAAAGGATTCGGCAGCCCTTTGAAAACCCCCACATCCCTGTGCCGCACCATGGAGGTCTTGCCATGCATGATCTGTCTGGCATGGATAATCCTGCCGCCGTAGGCCTGGCCGATGCTCTGGTGACCGAGGCAGACGCCGAGAATGGGCACCTTGCCGGCAAAGTGCTGAATCGTGGCGATGGAGACACCGGCCTCGTTGGGCGTACAGGGACCGGGGGAGATAACGATGTGTTGCGGCGCCAGCGCCTCGATCTCCTCGACGCCGATCTGGTCGTTGCGAAAGACGCGCACATCGGCGCCCAGCTCGCCGAAGTATTGCACCAGGTTGTAGGTGAAGGAGTCGTAATTATCGATCATCAGCAACATAAATTTCTCCTAGCCCGCGCAGTCCAAACCGGCCTCGGCCATGGCCACGGCGCGAAAAATGGCGCGCCCCTTGTTCATGGTTTCGTCCCACTCGTTTTTCGGCACCGAGTCGGCCACCACGCCGGCACCGGCCTGGATATGCAGTTTGCCGTCTTTGATCACGGCGGTGCGGATGGCGATGGCAGTGTCCATGTTGCCGTTCCAGCCGATATAACCGACCGCGCCGCCGTATATGCCGCGCTTGACCGGCTCCAACTCGTCGATGATCTCCATGGCGCGGATCTTGGGTGCACCGGAAAGCGTGCCGGCGGGGAAGGTGGCGCGCAATACGTCGATGGCGTTGAAACCGGGCTTCAGTCTGCCGGTGACGTTGGAGACGATGTGCATGACATGGGAATAGCGCTCGACCACCATCTTGTCGGTGACCCTGACCGAGCCGGTTTCGCAGACGCGGCCGGCGTCGTTGCGGCCCAGGTCGATCAGCATCAGGTGCTCGGCCAGTTCCTTCGGGTCGGCGAGCAGCTCCGCCTCCAGCGCCCGGTCCTCTTCCGCCGTCTTGCCGCGCGGCCGGGTGCCGGCGATGGGACGCACGGTCACTTCGCCGTCTTCCAGTCGCGCCAGAATCTCGGGCGAGGAGCCGGCTACGTGAAACCCTTCCAGGTTGAGATAGAACATATAGGGCGAGGGATTGAGGCTGCGCAGGGCACGATATAGATCCAGCGGCTCGCTCTTGTAGGGGATGGAGAGGCGCTGTGACAACACCACCTGCATGCAGTCGCCTGCGACGATATAGTCCTTGATCTTTTCCACCGCCGCCTCGAACTTGTCCTGCTTGAAGCCGGAGCGGAAATCGCTCTCCTTGACCTTGCGGCCGCGCTTTTTCTGCTGCAAAGGCAGCGCCTGGCGGCGCAGCTGCCCCACCAGATCGTCGAGCCGTTGTTGGGCCTGCTTGTAGGCCCCCCTGACCGAGGGGTCCACATGCACCACCACCAACAGGCGGCCGCGCAGGTTATCGAACACCACCACTTCATCGGAGACCAGCAACAGGATATCCGGCACCTTGAGCGGATCGGGATTGCGTTTGCGCGCCAGGCGCGGCTCGATGTAGCGCACCGTGTCATAGCCGAAATAGCCCACCAAGCCGCCGGTAAAGCGCGGCAACCCCGCCACCTCCGGCACCTTGAACTGCTCACGGAAGGCCTCGAGGGCGGCCAACGGATCCGTGACGCTGGTCGTGCCCAATTCATTGCCCCTGTGCTCGACCGTCATCTCATGGCCGCGCACGCGCAGGACGGTGCGGCAAGGCAGGCCGATAATGGAATAACGGCCCCATTTCTCGCCGCCCTCGACGGATTCGAACAGATAGGAGTACGGCCCGTCGGCCAGCTTAAGGTAGGTGCTCAGCGGCGTATCCAGATCGGCCAGCACCTCGCGCATCACCGGGATGCGGTTATAGCCCTCGGTGGCGAGGGCGTCGAATTCTTCACGTGTCATCGTCATTACCTTTCAAATACAGCACAAATAAATCCCGAAACAAACGCGGCTTCACCATCGTTTGCCGACGGGGTTCATCTTGTGCTGTCTTTGACGGGCAATACTCATGTCAGTGAATCACTTAAAGAGATTTTTTAGTTCCGCCAGCGAGTCTATCACAGCATCCGGACCGGCTTCACGGATATCCACGCCGTGGTTATAGCCGTAGGGCACGCAGGCCACCTGGAAGCCGGCCTTGCGGGCGGCCTCCACGTCGTGCATGGAGTCGCCCACCATCATGCAGTCTTCGGCCTTGACGCCGAGCTGATTGGCGGCATACAGCAGCGGCATTGGATCGGGCTTTTTCTTGGGCGTGGTGTCACCGCTGACCACGACATCGAACTTGTCGTAGATGCCCATATCCCTGAGCAGCGGAACGGTGAAGGCTTCCGCCTTGTTGGTGACACAGCCGACCTTCAGACCCTCGCCCCTCAAGAACTCGATCCCTTCCACCACACCCGGATACAGGCGACTGCGACCACTGGTGTTGTCGGCATAGAGCTTCATGAAAATGGGGCGGGCCCGCTAGAAATCGGCGGACTCCGGGTCTTCCCACAAGGTATCGGTCAAGGCGCGCATCACCAGGCGGTCGACACCGTTGCCAACCCAGCCCCGCACCTTTTCCTCACCCCAGGGCTCACGCCCCAGGACCTTCATCATCTCATCAATGCAATAGGCCAGGTCCGGCACGCTGTCCACCAGCGTGCCGTCCAGGTCGATCAGGACCAGCTTCGGCTTACTCAAACGCATGTGCAATTATGCCTTGGCCAGCTCTTCACGCATGGCGGCGATAACGCTGTCGTAATCGTTGGGATCACTTTCCTTAGCCGCGTTGAAAATCGCGGAACCGGCGACAAAGGTGTCGGCACCGGCGGCGGCGATTTCGCGGATGTTATCGACCTTGACGCCGCCGTCGATCTCGAGGCGGATGTCACGGCCGGAGTCGTCGATGATCTTGCGTACTTCGCGCAGCTTGTCCAGCGCCGAGGGAATGAAACTCTGGCCGCCGAAGCCGGGGTTTACGGACATCAGCAGGACCATATCCACCTTGTCAATGACGTACTTGAGCACGTCGAGCGGGGTGGCGGGGTTGAACACCAGCCCTGATTTGCAACCTTCGCCCTTGATCAGCTGCAGCGTGCGGTCGATATGCTCGGACGCCTCGGGATGGAAGGTGATGTAGGTGGCACCGGCCTTGGCGAAATCGGGAATGATGCGGTCCACCGGCTTCACCATGAGGTGAACATCGATGTCGGCGGTAACGCCGTGTTTGCGCAGCGCTTCGCATAGCAGTGGCCCGATGGTGAGATTGGGCACGTAGTGGTTGTCCATGACATCGAAGTGGACGATATCGGCGCCGGCGTTGAGCACATTGACGACTTCCTCACCCAGGCGGGCGAAGTCGGCCGACAAAATCGAAGGAGCGATTTTGTAATCTGGCATGGTTAAGGCCTCTTGTAGTTGCGATGAATGCTAAGGAAACGTTTAAAGCCCCGAGGGCAAATAGCCGCTAACTTTAACCGATCGGGACATTTTTTTCACGCGTTTAACCCTATGAATTCTGACAATAATTTCTGCTTTCGGGACAGCGGTGCCGGAACGGGGCCCGGTCGTCGCCACTCAACCGTCATAACATTCTGTTTTAGAAGATTAATTTCTAACGGCGCGCGGCATGCATGGGCCGCTGCGCTCTGCCTGTTGTCAACCACGACCGTCGCCTTGGCCGGCTCCGCGGCGCTGGGCGAGGCGCTGGAGCAGGGCCTTCAAGATGGTCAGGCGGTGTGGCTGGACGGCGAGCAGACGAGGTATTTTTCCGTCTTCAACCCGGACCAGAGCGGCCAGCCCAAGGGCGGCGTGATTATTCTGCACGATGCCGGCAGCCATCCCGACAAACCCGAAGTGGTGCGCCCGCTGCGACAGCGGCTGCCGCTGCACGGTTGGTCGACTCTCGCGATCCAGCTGCCTGCACTCGACCGACCCGCTGCTTACCTGGAACAACAGGCAACCATCGACGGACGCATCAATGGCGCCATCACCTATATGCGCAACAGCGGTTTCAACAATCTGGTTCTATTGGGTCATGGCAGCGGCGCCATGGCGGCCAGCAAGTATCTGTCCAGCCAGCCGAGCGAGTTTATCCGTGCCTTTGTCGCCATCAGCCTTGGCGTACTGCATGGCCAGGAGGGAGACGACTCCACCCCGGGTCAGTTGGAAAGAATCAACCTGCCCATCCTCGACATTTATGGCGGCAATGATCTGGATCACGTTACCAACTCTGCCAGGGAGCGCGCACTGGCAGCCAAGATCTCGAGCGACTCCGCCATGCGCAGCAATCGGCTCGAGCCCTATAAGCATTCCGCCATCGCCAAAAGTTCGACCCAGAAATCCCAAGGCTATATCTCGTTTCGCCAGATTCGTATCGATGGCGCCGGTCACGATTTTCGTGGTGCCGAGTTCATGCTCACCAGACGCATCATCGGCTGGCTGGAGCGGCACGCCAAGGGTGATCGTTAGCGATAAAAAAGGCGGGCTCGGGGCCCGCCTTTTCGCGTCTCAGGTCAGCTGCCTCTGCCGCTGCGGATCAGGCCGTAACGCACCAGACTCCACTTCACGGCAAACCAGCACACGGCGAAGACCACCAAGGTCACGACGATGTCGGCGATCGACGACATGGGTATGTGGGTATACTCGTTTGCGACAGACCCTGAAATCCAGGTGTAACGTTCGATCCAGGTACCCAGCACGATACTCGTTGCCACCATCACGATCACCGGCGGGTTGTGACGATTAGGCGTGATCGCCAAGGTACAGAACGGGATGATAAACTTGAGCGTCAGGAACAGCCACCACAAGCCACCCATCTCCCCCATCATGGCGAAATAACGCCCCATCTCTTCCGGCAGACGGCCGTACCACATGATCAGGTACTGGGTGAAGTAGAGATAGGTCCACAGGATGGTCATCGCCAGCATGAACTGGGCCATGAAGTTGAAGATATAACCCTCAAAGGGATTCACCAGCTTGCCCGAACGATACAGGAAGAACAGGAAGATGGTGAAGAAGCCCAGGAACATGTGGAAATTGCTCTGGAAATGATAGGCACCATAACTGGCGCTGTGCCAGCCAGGCAGCATGGTCATTTCGAAATCCCAGGCAACCATGGTGCCGTAGATGAAATAGACAAACGGGATCATCAGGGCGAGGTTGCGGAAGCGTCGCTGCACGGCATAGGAACTATCGACGGTGGTGTCGTACTGCCACTTGATAAACAGCAGATAGAATCCGGTCACGACCAGAAAGCCAATGATGTTACGTGCCACCAGAAAGGTATAGTTTTGCCAACCCGGCATGTGATGGCCTTCGTCATGAGCGTGAGCCAACCATGGGAAGGCCGACTCACCCGCTGTCAGGATGATCAGCAACAGGACAAACGCAATGGGAAACAACACCGCCAGTGAACATGCCAGCGAGCGGATTTGAAAGCGCCATTTGCCATTTGCCAGATGCAATGCGGCCGTCAAGGTCACCCCTCCCAGGGCCAGGTAGAGCACAATTAAAAAGTTGGTGATTACAACCGACCAGAAACCGAAGTTTTCCATGCTAACCCCTGTGTTCTATCTCTAAATAGTATTATTCACTGAATTACTCGGCTGCGGCGGTTCTTGTTGCCGCTGCATGGTCCTTCACCAGACCATGCTTGATGTAATTCACCACATGCCAACGCTCTTCAACATTCAGGTCGTTGGAACCGCGCTTGCCTTGCGGCACTCCATAGGCCGGCATCACATAGCTGCCGAAAGTGATGGTTCCCCAAATCCAGCCTTCGGTCAGATTCTCTTGCACATAGCTGTCATTCAGGGCGATGGCGCCGATCTTGCCGCTGACCGGAGAATCCCCCGCACCGGTCTGGCCATGACAGGCGGCGCAGTAGATCTTGAACAGGGTCCGCCCCTCGGCGATTGATTCAGGGGTGGGCTCAATCGGACTTTTCATCGGCTTTGCCGCTTCACGATCTGCCACCTGGGTCGGGATACCGCCGACGGGGATAGAGCGCTCGGGGAAGTCGACCATTTTGCCTTCCTGCGGCTTGATGCTCGGCTGGTTCATCATATCGGTCGACCAGGGCCAAGCCATGGCCGCCGCCGGTACCATCAGCGCCGCCGCTGCAATTACACTCTTAAGCCTCATTGCGACACCTCTTCACGAATTTCCAATACCTTGTGCTTCTTGAACAGCCCCTTGATAGAATCGACGTTCTTTTCGTCCAGCTCCAGCATCACGCCGATCTGGTCGAGGCTGACCTTTTCGGAGTAAAGGGGATGCCGCCTGGTCATCAGACGGGCACTGATCAAGAAACCGATCAGCGTCGAAATCACCCCGAACAGAATTAGCATTTCGTAGGTCAGAACGATGTTCGACGGCAGCGGGACCACCGGCTTACCGCCCTGTGGCTGCACCAGGAAGGAGGCCTGGGCCGACGCCAGAAAGAGAAAGCCGAAAACGATCCCGAAGATGGCACCGAAAAGTGTGAATTTTGGCACCGGGGAGCCGCGGTCTCCCAATATCTCTTCGATTTCGGGATGCTCGATCGGCGATTTCAACGTCACGTCATCAATCGACACACCGGGAATGGAATGTTGACGGATTTCCGAGATTGCCGCAAAGGCCTCTTCGAAATTACTAAACAAACCCATTACATAATAGCGTCTCATGATCAAGCTCCTTCTGTACTCGGTTGCTCACCCGGCTTCGGGTCACCGGCACGGCGATGGAGCTGGGTAGCCAGTTCCGAGCTATGGTAATGACGACGGTGGAATACCATTTCCTTGACTTCATACATGGATACCGACGGAAACACCTTGACGAAAATCAGGAATAGCAGAGCAAACCATCCGAAGCTGCCGAAAACGATCCCCCACTGCACCATGCTGGGCCACATGGTGTCCCAGGCAAAGGGGTAATAGGACAGCGCCAGGGTCGGCGTAACGATCATGTAACGCTCCAGCCACATACCCAGATTTAACAGCAAAGAGACTACAAACATGGTGGGAAGATGGCGCCGCAATTTTTCGAAAGCCAAGGTAAAGGGCAGCACGCTCCCTAAGAACAGCATCAACCAGAACAATCCCGAATACGGCCCGGTAAACCTGCCCAGCAACGCCTCCTTGGCCACCATATCATGGCCGTACCACACCGAAGCGAACTCGATCAGAACCAGATAGGTCCATACCATGGCAATGGCGAAGGTCAGTTTGCAGATCTTCTCAAGGATCGGGATCGTCATATAGTCATCGAAGCGGAAGAAATAGCGCAGGATGACAAACAGAGTAATGATCGCGGCACAGCCGGAGTACAATGCACCCGCCACGAAGTAGGGCGGGAAGGTCGTTACGTGCCAGCCCGGCATGATCGACATGGCAAAGTCAGCGGACACGATGGAATGAACCGATACCGCCAACGGAATCAGGAAACAGGCCATCAGCAGATAGATTTTGCGGAAATTACGCCATTGACGGTCATCTCCCTGCCAGCCCAGCGACAGCACCGTATACAGCTTTTGACGCCAGCCGCGCGCATTGTCACGGCAAATCGCCAGGTCGGGAATCATGCCGATGAACAGAAACAGGGCCGACGAGGTCAGGTAAGTGGTGATCGCGAAGGCGTCCCAGATCAGGGGCGAACGGAAGTTGGGCCAGATACCGCGATCTGAAACATAGGGCAGCACCCAGTACATATTCCAGACACGCCCCAGATGGATGATCGGAAACAGACCCGCAGTCATCAGGGAAAAGGTCGTCATCGCTTCGGCGAAGCGGTAGATCGGTTTACGCCAATCCGCCTGGATAATGTGCAGAATCGCAGACAGCAGCGTGCCCGAATGACTCATCCCGATCCAGAACACGAAGGTGGCAATATACAGATCCCACATATGGGGCCAGTTGAGGTTGCCGACTCCCATGCCGGTCTGGTATTGATAAATCTCCGCCACCACCGCGACCATCACCATCGCGACAGAAGCAGCAACGGCGATCCAGTACCCCATGCTAGGATTCTCCATACTGCGGAGCACATCCTCGTTGATCTTCGCCCAAGCTATATTTTCGTTTATATCTTTAGTTTGCATAGGTCACACCACGTTGATTGTTTGTATGGCCTTACTCAATTGCACCCGCCCATATCAGGCTTCGCGCACCCTATCGAGATACGTCACACAAGGATCGGTATTCAGCCCCTCCAGCACGCGATAGCCGCGCAACTCGGGGTTGCTCTTGTGCTGCTCGGTCTTGCCGAGCTCGACCTGCTGCGCACGCCAGATTTTGCGCACCTTGGAGTTCTCGTCCAGCATGTCGCCGAAGACGATGGCTTCCGTCGGACAGGTCTGGGCGCAAGCGGTGATCACGTCACCGTCACGCACTTCACGGCCTTCACGGCGCGCGGTATCCTTGGCGGTACGGATACGCTGGACACAGAAGGTACACTTCTCCATCACCCCCTTGTCGCGCACGCTGAGGTCGGGATTGAGCTGCATGTGCAGCGGCTCCGGCCATGAATCTTCATAATAGGAATAGAAGTTGAAATAGCGCAGGCGGTAGGGACAGTTATTGGAGCAGTAACGCGAACCGACACAGCGGTTATACACCTGGGCATTCAGGCCGTCGGGGGTGTGGTAGGTGGCCGCCACCGGGCATACCGGCTCGCAGGTCGCGGCATTACACTGCTGGCACATCATGGGCAGAAAACTGCCGCCACGCTCCTGGTATTCCTTATCGTCACCACCGAGCTGGGGCTCGTCCCAGTAGCGCTCGACCCGCAGCCAGTGCATACCCTGGCCTTTCCTCATGCGCTCCCTGCCCACGACTGGCAGATTGTTTTCCGCATAACAGGCGACGGAACAGGCATTACAACCTGTGCATCTGTTCAGGTCGATGGCCATCTCCCACATATGTTCATAGTCGTGAAAACCACCTTCCTCGTTACCCTTGCGGTAGGCAGACCAGTTCTCGAGTATATTCTTAAGCGACATTGGTATCGCCTCCCTCAGTCCTTCTGAAAACCCCGGCCGTCACCGTGCTCACCAGGCGGCGGCCCACCTGGGTTTCACTACCACCCAATCGCGGCAACTCGGCATGGCGGCCAGTCTTGCTAACGCGCACACGCGTTGCATAGGTCGCCATCTCGCCACTCCGCTTCTCAATCGCGGGACTGAGAATCTTGAGCGGATTGACACCTACACCCTTGGCGTAACGGCCGTACTCTTCATGACCGCGGCCCATGGGCACGGCAATAGCGTCCATATGCACGCCTTTATAGATGTAAACCTGGGTCTCAATAGCACCGTGCTCGGACTCGATGCGGATATAGTCCCCCTCCTTGACACCCAGCTTGGCGGCGGTCTTGGGGTGAATCTCGGCCCAGGAATCCCAGAACACCTTGCTGATCTGGTCCGGCGCCTCCTGCAACCAGGGCAGATTGGCGTTACGGCCGTCATACATGTTCTGGTTGGTGGAAGGCACCAGATGCAGCGGGTAATCGCCACCGGACTGGTAACCCGACTGTCTGATGTCGCCCAGACTGACCTTGAGTGATCCGGTCTTGGCGGGTGCCTTAATGAGGCCCTGCTGCAGAACCGCCGACCAGAAAGCATCGCCGGACTTGCCGCCTTTGACCGATGCAGGCATTCGCTCCAGGGCGGCACGCAGGTAAGCATAATAGTCGTCGTAATCGGTGTAGCCCTCGACCTGATGATGCTTGAGCATGGCCAGCAACAGATCGCCCAGCGCCATAGTCGTGGGACTCAGCTGTTTCATCAGCGGCTGCGCCATGCTGATGGCGGCGTCCCTGGGCTGATACGGGGCCACCACTGTGGCCCACTCTTCATAAGGC
>JASBUE010000097.1 GCA_030148045.1 Candidatus Tenderia sp. | reverse complement strand
GTACCGGCACGACCGATATCCTTCTGGGTCTCACCCATGGTTATGAAAGCCTCAAGTGGTATCGCTGGGCCAGCGTCCGTTGTCGACGCAATGGCGAAAACAGCGCCGGTCTACGCCGGGGCGACAAATGGCTGTTAGATCTCGCCGGCGGTATCCGACTCACATCGCCAAAGTATCATGAGGCGGACACGGTGTGGTTACTGGAACTGAACGGGGAGCGGGGTCAACAGGCGCGATTGAAGGGAGCGGCGCTCGCTGACACGGGAGGCACCGAGTGGTTTCTGTCGCCCGGTATCTTCTGGACTCAACGTAATTTTGCAGTCAAGGCGGGCGTGCAGCTTCCTATCGCCAGCGATCTGAACGGTCGTCAGGACGATTCCGATTATCGGGCCAGCGTGGAATTGGAGTGGCATCTGTAAAGAGGGCATGTATTATGAAAAAATCGGTTTTGTTGCTTCTTATCACAGCACTGTGGAGCGCGATTCTCTTCGCCGCCGGTACTCAGTACAATCTGCGCGTGGATGGTCTTGCCTGCCCTTTTTGCGCCTACGGCATCGAAAAGAAACTGCTACGTGCGTATTCTGCCGAACATGAACACCCATTCTGGTGATCGTGAACACCTTGATTGTCCACGCATTGGGCTTGTGTTATTTTTAACCTAAGTGTTCACAATCAGTCAATTTTGATTGTGATTTCCGCATAGACTCACCTTTCAGATTGATGCGATGCGCATTGTGCATCAGCCGATCCAGGATGGCATCTGCCAGGGTGTTGTCACCGATGGATTGGTACCATTGATCGGTGGGTAGCTGGCTGATAATGATGGTGGATGTGCTGCCATGGCGATCATCCATGATTTCCATTAGGTCATTACGTTGTGTGGCCTTGAGTGGTTCTAAGCCCCAGTCATCGAGGGTGAGCAAGTCGAGCTTGGCCAGTGATTGCAGGGCTTTGCTATAACTGCCATCGGCTTTTGCCTGGCTGAGTTCCAGCAGTAATCGGGATAGGCGATAGTATTTAACGCGGAAGCCTTTCATGCAGGCGGTATGCCCCATTGCGCAGGCGAGATAGGTTTTGCCGCTGCCGCATGGGCCGGTGATTAGCAGGTTTTGATATTTGTTTAGCCAGTCACATTGCAGCAGTGACGCCATCTTGGATTGTTTCAGCCCCCTGGGGTGTTGGTAGTCGATATCTTTGGCGTTGGCGGCCAGTTTGAATTTAGCGGCTTTGAGCAAGCGTTGTTGTTTGCGCTGATCTCGATCCTGATTTTCACTGTCGGTGAGTAGTTGTATGCGTTCTTCGAAGGATAGGCCTTCATAGGTGCCGGGGTGTTCTATTTGGCTGGCCAGGGCATGCGCCATGCCGCTCAGCCTAAGTTGTCTGAGTTGCGTCAGGGTTTGTTCTAACATTGTGTTCTCCTTGATGGGTGGGTTAATGGAAGCTTTTGGGGCCACGGATGTTTTCATGGCTTTGGGGTAATAACGATGGTTGTTCTTTTTGCTCTGGCAACAGTTGATCCTGGTTGCTGAGCAGGATGGCTTTGATCTGTTTAAGTCGGTAAAGCTGGTGCTTGTTGGCGATAGCACAGGCGTTGTTTAAGCGTTGTGCTGGATAATGCCTGGATAGATTGAGCAATCCCAGACAGATGCGATAGGCCTGCTGTTCGTGTTGTTTCTGCTTGAGTATTGCCTGCACCCATAACAGCACCTCATCCCCCAGGTCTTTAGCCCAGTTCATCAGTCGTCCTGCACTCCATTGATGATGCTTTTCATGTTTAACAGGCATGTGTTCTGGCACAGTGGTCATGCCGGGACGGTATTTTCTGGCATGGCTGGTGATACGCTGGTTGTGGAAGTAGAGTTCAATCAGGTTGTTTTTGGCATGCAACTCAAGCTTTTCACCCACCAGATGATGGGGTACAGAGTACAAATGCTGGTCGTACTGGACGTGGTAATCCACGTTGACCTTGACGGTTTTGATGTCGGTGTATTGATAGGGCTGTTTGGGCAACGGCATCAATGCAGGTTGATCGAGTGACGCGAACCACTGTTGTCGTGTGCCTTTGAGTCGTTTAAAGGGCTTGTTGTTGACCTCATCCAGCAGGCTGCGGATACACTGGTTCAGCTCAGCCAGGGAGAAAAAGCTGTGATGCCGTAAGCGGGCGAGTATCCAGCGCTCGATAATCTGAACGCCCACCTCTGCCTTTGCCTTATCCTGAGGTTTGCGGGGTCGAGCCGGCATGATGGCGGTGCCATAGTGAGCCGCCAGTTGCTGATAACTGGGGTTGATGTCTGGGTCATAACGACAGGCCTTGGTGACACCGCTTTTTAAATTATCAGGCACAATCAGCTTGGGGACACCGCCCAAAAACTCAAAAGCGCGGGTATGACTGCCCAGCCAGTCTGGCAGGCTTTGCATCCAGGTCGCTTCGCAGAACACATAATTGGACGCCCCTAAGACCGCCACAAAGATCTGCGCGAAGCGTGCCTCACCCGTATCGCCACAGACAACCGGCATGGTTTGCCCGGCGTAATCCACAAACAGTTTCTCACCGGCTTTGTGGGTCTGACGCATGGAGCGCTTTTGTTTTTTCAGCCAGTCTTTATACAGGGAACAATACTGGGGATAGCTGTAGCTGCTATTCGGGTATTGCTGGCTATATTCTTCCCACAGCAGATGCTTGGTCACCCCTTTACGCTTCAGCTCCTGATGCACCTCAACCCAGTCAGGCAACTGAAATTGGCTGGATATGCGGCTATCTGATCCCGGGTAAATGGCGCTAGCCAGTTGCTGGTCATCCAATTGATCGATGGCCGACCAATCAAGCCCCAGCGCCTCAGCCCGGCTTATTACCTTTTGAATCGCGCCCACGCTTACTCTCAGGCTGGCTTTAATTTGCCGCATGCTGAGTTCAGCCGTCAGTCGAAGTCTTAATATCTCTCTTAATTTACGCATTGATAATCTCGTACCTGGCATCACCATCCCCAATGAAAATGGGTAGGCTAGCAGTGCTTATGGATCAATGCGTAGAAAGGATTCTGGGATCGTGAACACCTATTCTGGTGAAAGGCTAAAAGTGTTCACGATCAACTAGAATAGATGTTCACGTTGGATCAGAATGGGTGTTCACGATGCGCCAGAATGGGTGTTCATATTGGGGCAGAATATGCAGCTACGCACCGAAGGGGTGACAGCGGTGGAATTTGACCTTGAAAGGGGCCTGGTAATCGTCAAGGTCAAAGAGGGAGTGACCCTCACCGAAGCCCAATTAAAGCAACTGGTGGATGACGCCGGTTTTACGCTACGGTCGGTGAGCGAGCAGCCGTTGTGAAGCAGAGCGTTTTACCCGTCCTCATTACCGCAGTACTCTTACTCACTTCCTGCGCCTGGTTTCCTGCCGTCAAAGAGCCGCCCTATCAGCTTGTCCAAACCTGGGGCGAAAGAGGTGATGAGTCCGGCCGGTTTAATGAACCTACCGGTGTTGCCGTGTCGGAATCAGAGGTGTTCGTCAGTGACTCGCGCAATGTCCGCATCCAGGTGTTCGATTTTGACGGCAACTTTCAGCGGCAATTTGGCGAACCCGGTGATAAAACAGGGCAGCTTGGCCGCCCAATGAACCTGACCGTCGCCAATGGTGAACTCTATGTAGCGGACTACTTCAATGACCGGATTCAGATCTATTCGCTGCAAGGACAATTTCGCCGTGCTATCGGCAAACCGGGGTCGGGGCCGGGTGAATTCAACGCGCCCGGTGGTGTCGCTGTGGCACCAAATGGTGATCTTTTTGTCGCTGATTTCTATAACCAGCGCGTACAGCAGTTAGATGCAAATGGCAGTTTCATCCGGCAGTGGGGAACCACCGGCGAAACCGGAATTTGGGCAAGCGAGTTCAACTATCCCACTGATGTTGCCATTGCACCCGATGGCACACTATATGTGGCTGATGGCTATAACGATCGTGTCCAGGTGTTTACACCAAAGGGTGAATTTTCCCATAAATGGGGCGGCCCACTGGCGATAAATATCTTCGGTTCATTCAACGGCTGGTTTGCCACCGTGACCGGTATCAGTGTTGGCCCACAAGGTAACGTGTTTGTGGCGGATTTCTATAATGACCGGGTGCAAAAATTCAAGGCCAACGGTGAATTTATCAATGCGTTCGGCATCAAAACCGAAAGACTAACCCATACTGCAATCGCTGTTGCGGTAGCCGCTGACGGGACGGTATTTGTCGCCGACTACGCTAACCATCAGATACAGAAATGGCGACGGAGTGAATAAAGCAGTGATTGAAGTCTTTACCTCATCTCTTTGCAGCAACTGCCAGCGTGCCAGCAACCGGGTCGAACAATTGCTCAAAGAACCTGGATTTGAAACGATCACCTGGTGCGAGATCGATGTGGTGGAAGAGATTGACCGTGCCGTGGCGCGCGGTGTTCTGGCCACGCCTGCTATAGCCATCGGCGGTGAACTGGCGTTTACTACCTTGCCGTCGGAACCACAGCTTCGCAAGGCCGTACAACAATACCTTGTAAACGGGAGATCAAACGATGAGTAGTTACCCAATCGGCAATGCCGCCCGCCAATTGGCGATGAGCGTGGATACGCTACGTTATTACGAAAAGATCGGTCTGTTGAAAGTGAAGCGCGCGGAATCGGGTATACGGCACTACAGCGAAAAGGATATCTCGCGCTTGAAATTCATCAAACGCGCCCAGCAGATGAACTTTTCCCTGACCGAGATCGGCGATCTTTTGAAAATGCGCGAAGATCCCCAGCACGCCCGTGACAAGGTGCGCCGGTTGACAGTGCAAAAGTTGACGGAGGTGGAGGCGAGACTGAGTGACCTACATACTTTGCGCAAGGAGTTACAACTCCTGCTCAACCTTTGCCGTATAAGCGCAGAAGGGTGTCCAATCATTAAGGAGATGGATGGTGGCAGTAACTAGTTTCTTGCGCCGTACTCGCTTACGATGGGCAGGTTAATCCGGAATTGTGCACCAGTCTCGTCGGATGTGGCTACAATCTTTCCGCCACGAGAGATTCTAGGCAAACGTTGAATAATTGTGTGCATCTCCTTCCAGGGCGAGTCGACAAAACCAGCGATAGGCCAGATTGAAATTCATCTCTTCACACGGGTGGTGCGATGTTAATTAAATTCTACTTAATCATAGCCTTTCTGGCTTCATCAAGCGTTATCATCAAGGTCATATCATTCGTTGGAGATTCATGAAACCCCCAGTGCTGATAAAAACTCTTGGCATTATCCGACAACGCATGAACAAGCAGGGCACGGATGCCTGCCTGTTCGGCAACAATAAGGGTGCGCTGAATGGCATCCTTCAGCATCCCAGTTCCAATGTGTTTGCCCTGCCAGTTAGCATCCACGGCTAGTCGACCCAGCACCATAACCGGGATGGGGTCAGGCATATTCCGGCTTACTTTTCCTGAAGTCTCTTCTCTGGCAATAGCGCCCACCGCTAATGAGTAATAGCCAATAACGGTATTGTCTTCACAGACGACAAAGGTACGTGAGGCCCCGCTGTTTTCATTCTTTATCGCGCGACGCTGCAGCCAGTCATTCAGTGTGGTGTCACCACAATCAAAGGAAGTAACATCATGCGTACCAGCAATGGGGCAGGGTGCGCTTATTCCCACGGTGCCTTGCGCACCATGAGATTGCGCAGAGCAGGATTGTCTTTGACGGGTGCATCCAGCGTTGTCATGAAGGCGTCAAAATCTGCTTCGTTGAGCAGAAAGAGCCGCTGATCAAGGAGAATATTTTCGGCTTCGCGACAGGCCGTTTCCAGCATGAAATCTGAACGGTTTTTGCCTAATAGGGTAGCGGCCCGGTCAATCAAGCTGCGTTGTGATTCAAGTGCTCGCAAATTGATGGGAGCCCTACGGGTTGCTGACTGTGCCATATCAAACCTCCGGGAACTGTAATAACGGATATTATATTGTATATCGGATAGATATACAATATCTTTAGGGGTAATGGTTGGGAGTACTGCGAAACAGGGGGCGCTGTACCTAACCCCAAATTTGAGTGCAGTTTCAGTGCAGAAAAGCATCATGAGCAAGCTCAAGGCTTTTAGCACCAGAATCTTAAAAATCTTAAAAATCTTAAAAAACTGTAACCTATAGTGTAGCTTTTAAAGCTAAAATTGTATAAATACTTAAAAAACAATGATGTAACACCTGTGCATCATGGGAGTGTGGCCGCTGTTCTTGGCTTTGGTCTTCTTGGCTGCGACGGCGTCGTTCATGGCTGACTGCTTGATTGCCCGGGATAACTGATTTAATTTCTATCAAACCACCGTCAAGCGACGGCGTCGTTCATGGCTGACTGCTTGATTGCCCTCTCCCGGTGAAGGGGGTAATTCTAACCTAAGTGGTGAGATCTTTCAGTGGGGTGTTATGTCCCTGAAGGGCGTGAATAACAAAAATTCTATGCAACCGGGGTGTCGAGGTTGTTGCCCCATTCGGCCCAGGAACCGGGATAGGCCTTGAGCGTTTCGAAGCCGAGGCTTTTGAGGGCGATGTAGAGCAGCGCCGAGCGCCGGTGGGTGTGGCAATACGTAATGATTTCCTGTTTGGGATTTATCTTCAACTCTTTGATGATTTTATTCAATTCCGTTTTCGATTTGAGGCGCATGCTGTGTTCCGGCGCAAGCAGACGGCTGTGGTCGAGATTGACGGCGCCTGGGATGTGGCCGCCGCGGCGGCTGCGTACCTGCCGGCCCATGTACTCTGCCGGGGTGCGGGCATCCAGCAGGATGATATTTTTATCGTCCAGGTGTTGCAGCAGGTAGAGTAGGTCGACGGCGTGGGCGTCAGGTTGATAGTTGAATTCCCACTGGCCGGGCTCTGGTGGATCGTGGTTCTCTTCGACAGGGTGGCGCTCATCCAGCCAGGCGGCCAGGCCGCCGTTGAGCAGGGAATAGTGCGGGTGACCGATGAGGTCGAGGCTCCAGAGTAGGCGACAGGCCCGGGTATTGTCCCCATTGTCATAGGCGATGACATGATGCTCGGGACGTAGGCCGACACTGTTCAGCGCCCGGCCCAGCGGGGCTTCGGGGGCGAGCTTTCCCGCTGCGGCCGGCAGTTCGCGGGTCAGTTGTTCATAGAGTAGCTGGACGGCGCCGGGGAGGTGGTAGGCGCGATGGGTTTCAATGTCCGACAGGTCGACGATGAGCAGCCGCTTGTCGCCCAGCCGGGGCAGCAGCTGTTCCGCTTCGAGTATCAAAGGTAGGGCCGCTGTCGCCATGATTTACTTCCCTTATCCAGTCTGTCCTGTTGGGGGTAAGGATGGCCCGGATCGGTGTTTGAAATCAAACAGGCGAAATTATGGTTAGGCTGATTTGAGCAAGCGCTCTTTTCGTTGTCGGTAAGAGATGATTTGCGCTTTGGGGCGAGAGCGTTCAGGGGGCTGGGACTTGATTACGACCTCTTCCTGGCGCCAGGGGGGGGCTTCGTCGGGGGAGTAAACCGCGATGATCTCGAAGTCGCCGGGCCAGTGGTCATAGCTCAGTAGGGTGGCGATTTCCTCAAGCCCGCCCAGGACTTCCTTCATGATGATTTCCTGTTCCTTGTTGCCGGAAACGACCCGTTTGTAAAGATTGTCTGACATCTTCCTGCCTCACATCACTGCTATCAGATGTATCGGGCGGGGAGGGGCGAACTTGAAATAAACTTGTTTGGAGAACGCGTTGCAACTGAGGGTTAATTCGGTTCTATGAAGCGAAATTTATGCAATAAATTAGTGGCTTATAGAACAATCTTGATGCGGGAAAATTAATCGATCTGGCTGGCGTAGGGATGCAGCGCCTTGACCATGGCCTTGAACACTTTGGGGTTGGCGGCGATGACGTGGCCGGTCTCGAAAATGTTGTGACCGCCCTTGATGTCGGAGACCATGCCGCCCGCTTCCTGGATCAGCAGCAGGCCGGCGGCCATGTCCCAGGGGTTCAGGTTCAGCTCCCAGAAACCGTCCAGGCGGCAGGCGGCGACGTAGGCCAGATCCAGGGCGGCGGAACCGGCGCGGCGGATGCCGGCGGTAGGGATGATCATGGCCTTGAACATCTGCAGATAGACGTCCAAATAGCGCTGGTCCTTGAAGGGGAAGCCGGTGCCGAGCAGGGCGCCGTCCAACCCTCTGGCGCCGCTGACGCGGATGCGGCGGCCGTTCATCTGCGACCCGGCGCCGCGGCTGGCGCTGAAGATCTCGTCCTTGAGCGGGTCGTAGACCACGGCGTGTTCCAGCCGGCCCCGTTGGCGCATGGCGATGGAGACCGAATATTGCGGGAATTGGTGCAGGAAATTAGTGGTGCCGTCCAGCGGATCGATGATCCACTCGAATTCGTTGTCCGCATCGCCGGCGCTCCGGCCGCTCTCCTCCGCCAGGATGGCGTGATCCGGGTAGGCCTTGCGGATGGTGCGGATGATCTCCTGTTCGGCCATCTGGTCCACTTCGCTGACATAGTCGTTTTCGGACTTGTGCTTGACCGTGAGCGTGTCCATGCGTCCGGTGGCGCGCATGATGATATCGCCGGCATGGCGGGCGGCGCGGGTGGCGATATTGATAATCGGGTGCATGGTGGATTCCTGTTTGCTGGCTGCGGCCGAACGGGCGCAAAGGATACCAGAGAATGATGATTTTTGTGAGGTTCCCGGTGGCATTCGTTTAGAATAGCGCCGATGAAAACGAGTATACGCATAGTCCTCGTCAACACCACCCATCCCGGCAACATCGGCGCCGCCGCCCGGGCAATGAAGAACATGGGGCTGGCACGACTCTGCCTGGTCCAGCCGCAGGGTTTCCCCTGTGCCGAGGCCACCGCCCGGGCCTCGGGTGCCGATGACGTGCTGGCCAATGCCGTGGTATGCCAGAGCCTGGAGCAGGCCCTGGCGGGTTGCCGCTTCGTGGTCGGTACCAGTGCCCGCAGCCGGCGCATCAGCTGGCCGGTGGAAAATCCACGCCAGTGTGCCGTACGGTTGCTGCAGGAGAGTAAACAGGGCGAGGTGGCGCTGGTGTTCGGGCGCGAGCATTCGGGGCTGACCAACGAGGAGCTGGAGAAGTGTCACTACCTGGTGCATATTCCCAGCAATCCCGACTTTTCATCCCTCAACCTGGCGGCGGCGGTGCAGGTACTGAGCTATGAACTGATGATGGCGCAAACGGGGCGGAGCGCTCAGCCTGAAGAGGACGCGCGCGAACTGGTACCGGCCGAGGAGATGGAATCTTTCTTTGGCCACTTGGAACAGACCCTGCTGGAGCTGGAGTTTCTCAATGCCCATCAGCCGCGCAAACTGATGCGCCGCCTACGCCGCTTGTTCAACCGCGCCCGGTTGGATAAGACCGAGGTCAACATCCTGCGCGGCATCCTGGCCGCCGCGCAGGGGCGCAAGTTCTACAAGAAAACCGGGCGCTGATTGATTGGCCTCGACGGTCCTGATCAGGCTATAGTTGATTCCTTAAATGTTGGTGTATCCGGCAAGGAACTGGATTTTTGCATGTTTCGACGTATTCGCGAAGATATTCAATGTGTGTTCGAGCGGGACCCGGCGGCCCGCAACGTGTTCGAGGTCCTGACCACCTATCCGGGCGTGCACGCCGTCTTGGCGCACCGTGCCAGTCACGCTCTGTGGAACATGGGCTTGAAGTGGCCGGCCCGCCTGAATTCCGCCCTGGCGCGCTGGCTCACCGGTATCGAGATCCACCCCGACGCCAAAATCGGCCGCCGTTTCTTCATCGACCACGGCATGGGGGTGGTGATCGGCGAAACCGCCGAGATCGGCGATGACTGCACGCTATATCATGGTGTGACCCTGGGGGGAACGAGTTGGGACAAAGGCAAGCGTCACCCGACTCTGGGCACCAACGTGGTGGTCGGTGCCGGCGCCAAGGTGTTGGGGCCGATTACCCTGGGTGACGGCGCGCGCGTGGGCTCTAATGCGGTGGTGGTCAAGGATGTAGCGACCAGCGAGACCGTTATTGGCGTGCCGGGCCGTCTTGTTGCCCGCCCGACCAGCGATAAAGAGAGGGCACGCCAGGCGATGGCGAAGAAGATTGGCTTCGATGCCTACGGGATGACCCAGGAGATGACCGATCCGGTGGCCAACGCCATCAACCACATGCTTGACCACATTCATGCCATGGACAGCCGTATGGAGGTCATGTGCCGTGAGATCGAACGGCTGGGTGGCGAGGTCGAGAAGGTCCCCCTGCCGGAATTGGACGCCTACGAAATCCACGATGGGGGTGAAAAACCGGCCCAAACGGGGGACAATACCCTAGTCGGGGATAAGGATTAATACTTGATCAATACGCTCAGGTATAGTATTATCCCTGATAAGGATGTGGCATTATGCACAATTTAGACTTGATTGTTGACGACAGCAAGAGGGATTGCCATGAGACTTACTACTAAGGGGCGCTACGCCGTAACTGCAATGTTGGACTTGGCGCTGCATGCAACCGAGGGCCCGGTGCCTTTGGCCGATATATCCCAGCGCCAAGGGATTTCGCTCTCCTACCTGGAGCAGCTGTTCTCGCGCCTGCGCCGCCAGGGCCTGGTCGACAGCGCACGCGGCCCCGGCGGTGGTTATCGTTTGTCCCGTTCGGCGGCGGATATCGCCGTCGTCGATGTGATCAACGCGATTGACGAAAACGTCAATGTCACCCGTTGCGGCGGCCAGGGTGATTGCCAGGACGGTGAGCCGTGTTTGACCCATGAGCTGTGGTGCGATCTGAGCAAACAGATCCATGACTTCCTGGCCAGCATCGATCTGCAACAGCTGGTTGAGCGTCGTTCGGTCAAGGAGGTATCCAAGCGCCAGGATGATCGTGAGGAAGACGCGCCTTTCGGTACCCCGGCAGTGGAAGAAGCCGCCGCCACCCACTGAGGTCTTGAGTTGAAGGTGGGCCAAGGTATGCAGGCATACCTGGATCACAATGCCACTACACCGCTGGACAGGCGTGTGCTCGACGAGATGCTGCCCTTCCTGGAACTGCATCACGGCAATCCTTCTGCAGTTTATCGGGAGGGGCGTCTGGCGAGGCAGGCGGTTGAGACGGCGCGCGAACAGGTCGCTCAACTGGTGAATGCCCATCCCTCACAGGTGATCTTCACCAGCGGTGGTACCGAGGCAAACAATCTCGCCATCAAAGGCGCTGTCGCCAGGCTTGATTGCCTGGCGGTCAGCGCTATTGAGCATGCCTCGGTTTTGGCGCCGGCGCACCAGGCGATACAGGGGCGGCGGCTGGTTAAGATCGGCGTTGATAATGAGGGGCGGGTGACCGAAGCGGCCATGAGCCATGCTTTGGCGGCACGCCCTGAACTGGTCTCGATAATGCTGGCCAACAACGAAACCGGCGTCATTCAGGACGTGGCCCGGCTGGCGACCCTGGTCAGAGATCAGGGGGGGCTGTTCCATACCGATGCGGTCCAGGCCGCGGGCAAGATAGAGGTGGACTTTGCCGCGCTGGGTGTCCACCTGATGACACTGTCATCACATAAGATTTACGGGCCCAAAGGCGTTGGTGCCCTGGTGTTCGACAAGCGCATAGATCTCCAGCCGCAGCTCGTAGGCGGCGGCCAGGAAGAGGGATATCGCGGCGGTACGGAAAACGTCGCCGCCATTGTCGGTTTCGGCAAGGCCGCCGAGCTGGCCGCGCTGGAACTGAAACAGCGCCGGACCAGAGTCGAATCGCTGCGTCAGTTGCTGCTAGAGCGACTGGGGCAGATAGAAAATGTGGTGGTGTTTGCCCGCCGGGCGGTATGTTTGCCGAATACGGTGTACATGGCCCTGCCCGGCATCGACGGTGAAACATTGCTGATGGAGATGGATCGTGCCGGTGTGGCGGTTGCCAGCGGTTCCGCCTGTCACAGCCGCCAGGCCGAGCCCAGCCACGTGCTGCTTGCCATGGGGGTGGAGGAAACTCTGGCCAGAGGCGCTGTCAGAGTCAGTATCGGCAAGGACAATAGCGAGCGTGACATAGAGAATTTTTTGCGGGTCATGAGGCGGCAAGTGAAGGCTCTACAGGACAACGCCGTGCTGGCATGGGCCTGACAGAGTTTGTGGGACACAGGACGATTTGGAGATTGTAAGTATGAAATTGCCTATTTATCTGGATTATGCGGCGACTACACCAATAGATCCCAGGGCGGCTGAAAGGATGGCCGCCTGCCTGACTATGGACGGGGTGTTTGGTAACCCCGCGTCCCGCTCTCATGCGTTCGGGTGGAAAGCGGATGAGTTGGTCAACGAGGCGCGCAACAATGTGGCGGCATTGATCAACGCCGACCCGAAAGAGATCGTCTGGACCTCCGGCGCCACCGAGTCGGACAACCTCGCCATCAAGGGTGCGGCCCACTTCTATCAGCGTAAGGGCAAGCACATCATCACCAGCAAGACCGAGCACAAGGCGGTGTTGGATACCTGCCGCCAACTGGAACGCTAGGGCTTCTAGGTGACTTACCTCGATCCAGAAAAAAACGGTCTGATCGACTTGGCCAAGCTGGAAGCGGCCATGCGTGACGACACCATCCTGGTTTCCATCATGCACGTCAACAACGAGATCGGTGTCATCCAGGATATCGAGGCTATCGGCAAGCTGACCCGTTCACGCGGCATTATCTTTCATGTCGACGCCGCCCAGAGCGCCGGCAAGGTCGAGATCGACCTGGAGCAGCTCGATGTTGACCTGATGTCCTTCTCCGGCCACAAAATTTACGGCCCGAAAGGTATCGGTGCCCTGTATGTGCGACGCAAGCCCCGTGTCAGTATCGAAGCGCAAATGCACGGCGGCGGTCATGAACGCGGCATGCGTTCGGGCACTTTGCCGGTGCACCAGATCGTCGGCATGGGTGAGGCGTTCCGCATCGCCAGGAAAGAGATGGTGGAAGAGAACGAGCGCATTTTGAAACTGCGCAATCGCCTCTGGAACGGCCTGCGTGAGATTGAAGAGGTCTATCTCAATGGCGACGCCGAGCGGCGTGTTGCCGGTAATCTCAATGTCAGCTTCAATTTCGTCGAGGGCGAGTCGCTGATCATGGCGCTCAAGGATATTGCCGTCTCCTCCGGCTCCGCCTGTACCTCTGCCAGCCTCGAACCTTCGTATGTGCTGCGTGCCATCGGCCGCAGCGATGAATTGGCACATAGCTCGATTCGCTTCAGCATCGGCCGTTTTACCACCGAGGAAGAGATCGACTACACCGTGGAGCTGGTCAAGAACAAGGTGGCCAAACTGCGGGAACTCTCTCCTCTGTGGGAGATGTACCAGGAAGGTATTGACCTGGACAGCGTTCAATGGGCCGCGCATTAATCCCGGTAGGACTGAAAGGACAAATACATGGCATACAGTGAAAAGGTATTGGACCATTACGAAAACCCGCGTAACGTCGGTTCCCTGGATAAAAAAGACGCCAGCGTCGGCACGGGCATGGTCGGTGCGCCAGCCTGCGGTGATGTCATGAAGCTGCAGATCAAGGTCAACGAGCAGGGCGTGATCGAGGACGCGCGTTTCAAGACCTACGGTTGCGGTTCAGCCATTGCCTCCAGCTCGCTGTTGACCGAGTGGGTCAAGGGCAAGACCCTGGAGGAGGCCTCTCAGATTAAAAATTCCGATATCGCCGAGGAGTTGGCCCTGCCGCCGGTCAAGGTCCACTGTTCGGTACTGGCGGAAGATGCCATCAAAGCCGCTATCGAAGATTTCAAGTCCAAGCGGTAGGGTGCCGCCGGCGCGGAATAGAAGCTTCGAGGCTGAATTCAGTTAGAGGATGGGTAATATGGGTATTACATTGACAGAAAAGGCGGCCAATCACGTCAAGAAGTTTCTTGCCGGTCGCGGCAAAGGTGCCGGCCTGCGCCTGGGCGTCAAGACCAGCGGTTGTTCGGGTATGGCCTATGTGCTGGAATTCGCCGACAAGATCGAAGCGGATGACGAGGTCTTCGAGGCTCATGGCGTCAAGGTCGTAGTCGATGCAAAGAGTCTGCTTTATCTGGACGGCACCGAGCTGGATTTCGTCAAGGAAGGTCTTAACGAAGGGTTTCAGTTCAACAACCCCAATGTCAAAGACAGCTGTGGTTGCGGTGAAAGCTTTAACGTCTGATTTGAAAACCTTGTTGTGGATTTCAAGCGAAACTATTTTGAATTGTTCGGCTTGCCCGAGGCCTTCGAACTCGATCTGAAGGCCTTGTCGGCACGCTATCAAGCGCTACAGAAAACTCTTCACCCCGACCGTTTCGCCGGTGCCTCCGAGCGTGAACGCCGTATCAGTCTGCAGCAGGCGGCGCAGGTCAACACGGCCTTTCAGACCTTGAGGGACCCGCTGGCGCGGGCACGCTATCTGCTCGAGCTGCAGGGTGTGAGCTCGAATAACGAAGCGACCACCATCCGTGATCCTGAATTTCTCGAGCAGCAGATGGCGTTGCGTGAGGAGTTGGCCGAGATTAGGCTCAGCGACGATCCCGTGACCGCCCTGACGGCGTTCATGAAACAACTGGACCAGAGCGTCAAGGGGTGTATTGAACAGTTGAGGGAGAGTTTCGCCCGCGCCGATGAAATTGCGCCGGCCCAGGCCCGGATGATTGTGCACCAATTGCAGTTTCTCTACCGTCTCAGACAGGAGGCGGAGGCCCTTGAAGAAGAACTGACCTAGCCTCAAGTTAACCATACGTTGGAATTCAATCGATTTCGCCTGAATTGGCAAAAGGCAAAACAGAATGGCATTGCTACAGATTAACGAACCGGGACAATCCACCGCGCCGCATCGACATCGCCTGGCGGTGGGGATCGATCTCGGCACCACCAACTCGTTGGTTGCCTCGGTGCGCAGCGGGATGGCGGAGACCTTCCCCGATCACGAGGGCAGGCATTTGCTGCCGTCCGTGGTCAGGTATTTGGGTGGCGATCGGGTCGAGGTGGGGCAGGCGGCCCGCCAGGCGGCGCCGCAGGACCCGCAGAACACCATCGTCTCGGTCAAACGCCTGATGGGGCGCGGGCCGGCCGAGGTGCGCCGTATGCATCTGCCTTATGACTTTGCCGAGACCGATTCCGCCGTGCCGCGCATCCGTACGGTGGGTGGCGATGTCAGCCCGGTGGAGGTATCGGCCGAGATTCTGAAGGCGCTCAAGCAGCGCGCCGAGGAGACCCTGGGAGGCGAACTCAGCGGTGCGGTGATCACGGTACCGGCCTATTTCGACGACGCCCAGCGTCAGGCCACCAAGGACGCAGCCCGCTTCGCCGGGCTGAATGTCTTGCGCCTGTTGAACGAGCCCACCGCGGCGGCGGTGGCCTACGGCCTCGATCGCGGTTCGGAAGGGGTGCACGTGGTCTATGATCTGGGCGGCGGCACCTTCGACGTCTCCATCCTGCGTTTCAGCCGTGGTGTCTTCGAGGTGCTGGCCACGGCCGGTGATTCGGCCCTGGGCGGCGATGATTTCGACCACTTGATCGCCGAATGGTTGTTGCGGCAGGCCGGCATGGGGGATGATCCCGCCCATCGCCGTTCCCGCGCGCTGCAGCACCAGGCGCGCAGCATCAAAGAGCAGCTCACCGAGGCGGATCAGGCCGAGGTCAGCCTCGAGCGCCCCGGCGGAACTGTTTGGCAGGGCATGCTGACGCGCGAGACCTTCAATGAACTGATTGAACCGCTGGTGCGCAAGACCCTGATGCCCTGTCGCCGTACCCTGCGCGACGCCGGCGTGTCATTGGAAGAGATCGAAGATGTGGTCATGGTGGGTGGCTCCACCCGCGTGCCGCTGGTGCGCCGGATGGTGGGTGAGTTCTTCGAGACCGAGCCGCTGGTGGATATCGATCCCGATCGGGTGGTGGCCATCGGCGCCGCATTGCAGGCCGATGTGTTGGCCGGTAACAAGCCCGACGACGAAATGCTGTTGCTGGATGTCATTCCGCTGTCGCTGGGGCTGGAGACCATGGGCGGCCTGGTGGAGAAGCTGATCCCGCGCAATACCACCATCCCGGTGGCGCGGGCGCAGGAGTTCACCACTTTCAAGGATGGCCAAACCGCCATGGGCATCCATGTGCTGCAGGGTGAGCGTGAACTGGTGAGCGATTGCCGTTCCCTGGCCCGTTTCGAGTTGCACGGCATCCCGCCGATGGTGGCCGGGGCGGCGCGTATTCGCGTCACCTTTCAGGTCGACGCCGACGGGCTGCTCAGCGTGATGGCCGAAGAGCTGAGTACCGGCGTGAAGAGCGCCATCGAGGTCAAACCGGCTTATGGCCTGAGCGAGGGCGAGATCGAGCAGATGCTGCGTGATTCTTTCGAGCACGCCAAGGAGGACATGCAGGCGCGTAGTCTGCGCGAGCAACAGGTCGAGGCCGACCGCGTGTTGGAGGCGATTGACGCCGCCCTGGGCGCCGATGGCGAGGCATTGTTGTCGGCGGAGGAGCGCAGCGCCGTCGACGCCGCCGTTGCCGCCCTTGAACAGGCACGAAAAGGCGAAGATGTGCCATCGATCAAGCAGGCCATCGAGGCGCTGGACCAGGCTACGGCCGAGTTCGCCGCGCGACGCATGGATGCCAGCGTCAGAAAGGTCTTGCAGGGTCACAAACTGGATGAATTCTAATTAAAGTGGGCAGTGTGCAGTGGGCAGTTGTCAGTACCCCGCTGCACACTGACAACTGCCAACTGAAAACTTTAAGAGATTATGACCAAGATTATTTTTCTACCCCACGAAGAATTATGCCCGGAAGGGCAGGTGGTCGAGGCCGAGCGTGGCACCACCATCCTGGACGCCGCCCTGGCCAACGGCATTGAACTGGAGCACGCCTGCGAGAAATCCTGCGCCTGCACCACTTGTCACGTCATCGTGCGCGAGGGCTACGACTCCCTCAACGAGGCCAGTGACGCCGAGGAAGACATGCTCGACAAGGCCTGGGGCCTGGAGCCTGATTCGCGCCTGGGTTGTCAGGCGGTGGTGGCGGACGAAGACCTGGTGGTCGAGATTCCCAAATATACAATTAATATGGTTTCCGAAAACAATTGATTTTAAAGGGAGGATAGGCAAATGAGCCTGAAATGGACCGATTTGCTGGAGATCGCCATCGCCCTCGACGAGGACCATCCCGAGGTCGACCCCAGGACCATCCGCTTCACTGATCTGATGGACTGGGTGCTGGCCCTGGAAGAGTTTGACGACGATCCCGCCCATTGCGGTGAAAAGATCCTCGAAGGTATTCAGATGGCCTGGATCGAGGAGAGGGACTAGTGGGCAGTTGTCAGTGAACAGTGTGCAATAAAGCTTTTACTGATAACTGTCCACTGCACACTGCCAACTTGATGGGGGGAAACGATTGTACCCCGGCTTCTAACCAGCTAAAATGCAAAAGTTTTTGAACCCGCGTCGATCGCGGGTTTGTCCTATGTATACATCTGAAAATTTTGGAGAGATATTGACCATGGCCGTTGAACGTACACTTTCTATCATCAAGCCTGACGCCGTCGCCAAGAACGTCATCGGCGAAATCTACAGCCGTTTCGAAAAGGCGGGCCTGCAAATCATCGCCGCCAAGATGACCCAACTGAGCCGCGAACAGGCTGAAGGTTTCTACGCCGTGCACAAAGAGCGTCCATTCTTCCATGACCTGGTGGAGTTTATGACCTCCGGCCCTGTCATGATCCAGGTGCTGGAAGGCGAAAACGCCATCGCGTTAAACCGTCAGTTGATGGGCGCCACCAATCCCAAGGAGGCCGAAGCCGGCACCATCCGCGCCGATTTCGCCGATTCCATCGACGCCAACGCCGTGCACGGTTCCGATGCGCCTGAAACCGCCGCCACCGAAATCGCATACTTCTTCGGTGATGAATTGTATTCACGGAGTTAATCACGTTTGAATACTGATAAGGTCAATCTGCTCGGTCTCGACCGGCACGGGCTGGAGGCCTTCTTCACCGCGATGGGGGAGAAGGCCTTTCGTGCTTCTCAGGTGATGAAGTGGATCCACCAGTTCGGTGTCGAGGAGTTCGACCAGATGACCAACATGAGTAAGGTGCTGCGCCAGCGTCTCAGCGAGACCGCCGAGATTCGCGCGCCCGAGGTGGTGCTGGACCAGGGGTCCGGTGACGGCACCCACAAATGGGTGTTGCGTCTGGACAGCGGCAACTGCATTGAGACCGTCTTTATACCCGACGGCGAGCGCGGCACCTTGTGCGTCTCGTCGCAGGTAGGCTGTGCACTGGAGTGTTCCTTCTGTTCCACGGCGCAACAGGGTTTTAACCGCAACCTGAGCAGCGCCGAGATCGTCGGCCAGTTGCGCGCGGCTTATCAGTATTTCGGCGCCAGGCATCGCGATGAACGCATTGTGACCAACGTGGTCTTGATGGGCATGGGCGAACCCTTGCTCAATTTCGATAACGTCGTCGCGGCCATGAACATCATGACCGATGACGACGCCTATGGCCTGTCAAAGCGCCGTGTTACCCTGAGTACTTCAGGCGTGGTGCCGGCCATGGACCGGCTCGCCGAGGTGAGCGATGTCAGTCTGGCCGTGTCGCTGCATTCACCGAATGATGAATTGCGCAACGAGCTGGTGCCGCTCAATAAAAAATACCCCATCAGCGAATTGATGGCGGCGTGTAAACGCTATGCCTTTGCCGGCACCGGTAAGCGTAAGATTACCTTCGAATATGTTATGCTCGACGGTGTCAATGACTCGCCGGAGCATGCGCACCAGTTGGTGAAGATCCTCAAAGGGGTTCCCGCCAAGGTGAATCTGATTCCCTTCAATCCCTTCCCGCAGACCCATTACAAGCGCTCCGGCCAGGCGGCCATCACCCGTTTCTGGGAGATCCTCATGGCCGCCGGTATCACCACCGTCACCCGCCGTACCCGCGGCGACGACATTGATGCCGCCTGCGGCCAGTTGGTGGGCAAGGTGATGGACAGGACCAAGCGCCAGGCGCGCCGGGTAATGTTGCATGAGGGGCGGGCATGAAGTCTCTGAAGTTGTTCCTCTGCGCCTCTGCGCTAGTGTTTTTGGTGGCGGGATGCGTCTCTACCGACAAGCGTGAAGCGAACCCCGAGAAGGCGGCCCAGATCTACGCCGATCTGGGGCTCCAGTATCTGCGTCAGGGCAATCTGGAGCTGGCGCGGGTCAAGTTGGAACGCAGTCTGGAATTAAATGACAAAAACGCCGATGCCCATCATTACATCGCCGAAATCTACAAGCAGCGGAAAAACTGGGAACAGGCGGGGCAGCATTACAGCAAGGCTGTACGTTATGATGAAGAGAATCCCATGTTGCTGAATAACTACGGCGCCTTTCTGTGCGAGCAGGGTCGCTTCGGCGAGTCGGAAGAATATTTTCTCCGCGCCGCCCGGTTGCCGAGCTATCGCACCCCCGAACTGGCCTACGAGAACCTGGCGCTGTGCGCCCTGCAGACGGATAATAGCGCCACGGCGGAGGCCTATTTCCGCAAGGCCTTGCAGCTTCAGCCGTCGTTGCCGAAATCGCTTTACCAGATGGCGCTGATCAGTTATCAGCAGGGTGAGTATCTGTCGGCGCGCGCCTTTATCGAGCGCTTTCACGTCATCGGCCGGACGCCGCAGAGCCTCAAGCTCGGTATTCGTATCGAGGAGGCCTTGGGCGACGAGGCCGCCGCCGACAAGTATCGGGAACGCCTATCAAGGCAATTTCCCGATACCGCCCGGGAATAACAGCCACAGAGGCGTTGCTGAATCATGTCCAGACGACAGCAGGTAGAGATCGACGCGCAACAGCCGGAGTCCCCGGAGCGCGAGGCTGCGCCGCCGTGGGGCGAACGGCTGCGCGAGACGCGTATCCGGCGCGGCCTGAGCATCGACGAAGTCTCCAACAGGTTGCTTCTCGAAGTGTCGTTGATCGAAGCCATCGAGGCGGAAGAGTGCGAACGGTTGCCGGGCTCTTCTTTTGTCAAAGGCTATTTGCGCAATTACGCCAAGTTGCTGGAGCTGGACCCGGAACCGCTGGTGGCGGCCTATCGCCAGGTCTGCGGCAACGAGGAACCCGCCCTGACCCAGGTGACCAAGATTAAGGATATCTCCTCTCGTGACGCTGCGCCGCGTTATGCCAGATGGATTGTGATCGTCGTCCTGGCGGTCTCCTTTGCTGTCTGGTGGTGGTCCGAGATGTTGGCCCCGGTGGATATGGATGCGCCAACGCCTTCCTTCGGGCCTGAAATCGGTGCGCCGTTGCCGCCTGACATGCCCGCCGCGCCACAACTGCCTGCGGCGCCCGCCATCGAAGCGGAGCAGCCGTCGGCGGAGTTGACGGCGGACGGGCAGCAAGGTGCGATTGAGGCAGAGGCGGCCCCGCCTGAGCCGATGCTGGACACCCTGCGGCTCAGCTTCGCGGAAGACTCCTGGGTCGAGATCGAAGACGCCCGCGGCGAACGTCTGTTCATGGACCTCGCCCGGGCCGGACAGACCAAGACCCTGGAAGGCGAGGCGCCCTTCAAGATATTGCTGGGCAATGCCCCGGCGGTGACGGTTGAATACAACGGTGAAGTATATGAACACGCAGCGCATAATCGCAAAGGCGTGGCACGCTTCACCCTCGGCGAGTAACGTAGACTTCGATATGGAACATCAAAGCCCAATCAAACGCCGCAAATCGCGCCGGATCATGGTCGGCAAGGTGCCGGTCGGCGGCGGCGCACCGATCTCGGTGCAGAGCATGACCAACACCGAGACCTGTGACGTGGCCGCCACCGTGGCCCAGATCCGCGCTCTGGAACAGGTGGGCGCCGACATCGTGCGTGTCTCCGTGCCGAGCATGGCGGCGGCCGAGGCCTTTGGCGCGATCAAAAAGCAAGTCGACGTGCCCCTGGTGGCCGACATACATTTCGATTACAAGATCGCCCTGCGCGTGGCCGAGCTGTGGGTGGACTGCCTGCGCATCAATCCCGGCAACATCGGCAAGGACGAGCGCGTGCGTGCCGTGGTCGACGCCGCGCGCGACCACAATATCCCCATCCGCATCGGCGTCAACGCCGGTTCGCTGGAAAAGGAGCTGCAGAAGAAATACGGCGAGCCCGCCCCCGAGGCGTTGGTGGAGTCGGCGCTGCGTCACATCGACATCCTCGACAAGCTCGACTTCCAGGACTTCAAGGTCAGCCTCAAGGCCTCGGACGTGTTCATGACCGTGGCCGCCTACCGTTTGTTGGCCGACCAGATCGAACAGCCGCTGCACCTGGGGATTACCGAGGCGGGCGGCCTGCGTTCCGGCACGGTCAAGTCCGCGGTGGGACTGGGCATGTTGCTGGCCGAGGGCATCGGCGATACCCTGCGTATCTCCCTGGCCGCCGATCCGGTGGAGGAGATTAAGGTGGGCTTCGACATCCTCAAGAGCCTGCAGCTGCGCAGCAAGGGGATCAATCTCATCGCCTGCCCCTCCTGTTCGCGCCAGCGCTTCAACGTCATCGCCGCGGTCAACGAACTGGAACAGCGCCTCGAGGATATCACCGAACCCATGGACGTGGCGGTGATCGGCTGCGTGGTCAACGGTCCCGGCGAGGCGCGCGAGGCCGAGATCGGCCTCACCGGCGGCGAGCCCAACCTGCTCTACGTGGGCGGCAAGCCGGACCACAAGGTGAGCAACGAGACCATGGTGGATGAGTTGGAAAAGGCCATCCGCCGCCGTATCGAAATCAAACAAGAACAACAGCACGCGGCGGCCTGCGCAGAGTGTCCCTCGGCCGTCGCAGAGAAGTAAAAGAGCGCCAAGCAATATGCCCAGACACATCCAGGCCGTGCGCGGCATGAACGATATCCTGCCGCAGCAGACGCCCTATTGGCACCTGCTGGAGGATGCGGCGCGGCGTATCTTCGAGGCCTACGGCTATGAAGAGATCCGCCTGCCCATCGTGGAGAAGACCGAGCTGTTCAGGCGCACCATCGGCGAGGTCACCGATATCGTCGAAAAGGAGATGTATACTTTCGAGGACCGTAACGGTGACAGCCTCAGCCTGCGGCCCGAGGGCACCGCCGGTTGCGTGCGTGGCGGCATCGAGAACGGGCTGATCCACAACCAGATTCAGCGGCTCTGGTACCAGGGCCCCATGTTCCGCCACGAGCGGCCGCAGAAGGGGCGCTATAGTCAGTTTCACCAGATCGGCGTGGAGTGCTTCGGCCTGGCCGGTCCCGACATCGACGCCGAACTGATCATGATGACGGCGCGGCTGTGGCGCGAGCTGGGCCTGCAAGGTTTACAGTTGCAGCTCAATACCCTGGGCTCGGCCGCGGCGCGCACCGCCTATCGCGACATGCTGGTGGCCTACATGGAGGCGCACCGGGACCGGCTTGACGAGGACAGTCGGCGGCGCCTGCACACCAATCCGTTGCGGATTCTCGACAGCAAGAATCCCACGATGCAGTCGTTGATCGCGGCGGCGCCCAGCCTGCTGGATCACCTGGACAACGAGTCGCGACGGGATTTCGATGAGTTGTGCGGCCTGCTGCAGGCGGCCGGTATCGAGTACGTGGTCAACCCGCGCCTGGTGCGCGGTCTGGACTACTATAACAAGACCGTGTTCGAGTGGGTCACCGACCGGCTCGGCGCCCAAGGCACGGTCTGCGCCGGTGGCCGTTTCGACGGCCT
>JASBUE010000094.1 GCA_030148045.1 Candidatus Tenderia sp. | reverse complement strand
TCTTCTGAATATCGCCGGCCTCGTTCTCCTCCGCCGTCTTCATGCCGTATTCCCAGCGGCAGGCATTGGTGCAGGTGCCTTGGTTGGGGTCGCGGTGGTTGAAGTAGCCGGACAGCAGGCAGCGGCCGGAATAGGCGATGCACAGCGCGCCGTGAACAAACACCTCCAGTTCCATGTCGGGGCAGCGCTGGCGGATGTCCTCGATCTCCTCGAGTGACAGTTCGCGCGACAGGATGACGCGCTCCAATCCGAGGGATTTCCAGAACTTCACCGCCGCGTAGTTGACCGTGTTGGCCTGTACTGAAAGATGAATGGGTATCTCGGGCCACTGCTCGCGCACCATCATGATCAGGCCCGGGTCGGCCATGATCAGGGCGTCCGGCTGCATCGCGATCAGCGGTGCCATGTCTTTTAGATAGGTGTCCACCTTGGCGTTGTGCGGCATCAGGTTGGAGGCGACGAACAGCTTTTTACCCTGGGCGCGGGCCTCCTTGATGCCGGTCTCCAGATTCTTCAGATCGAAGTCGTTGTTGCGCGCCCGCAGGCTGTAACGCGGTTGGCCGGCGTAAACGGCATCGGCGCCGTAGGCGAAGGCGTAGCGCATGTTCTTGATAGTGCCGGCGGGGGCGAGGAGTTCGGGTGCTTTCATTTTCCAAAATTCTTCAACTGCTCAACCAGTTGCCGTAGCGCCTGGCCGCGGTGGCTGAGCCGGTTCTTCACTTCCGGTGCCAGTTCAGCCGCGGCGCAGCCGTGGCTCGGCACATAGAACACCGGATCGTAACCGAAACCGCCTTCACCTCTCGGCGCATGCAGAATGTGTCCTTCCCAAGTGCCCTGGCAGATCAACGGCGTCGGGTCCTTGTCATGCTTCATGAACACCAATAGACACTGGAAGCGCGCCGTGCGTTCCGCATCCGCTACGCCCTTCAGCTCGGCCAGCAGTTTGTCCACGTTGTCCCGGTCCGAGGCGCCGGGGCCGGCGAAGCGCGAGGAGTAGATGCCCGGCGCGCCCTTGAGCGCATCCACTTCCAGTCCGGAGTCGTCGGCGATGGCCGGCAGCCCGGTGCGGGCGGTGGCGTTGCGCGCCTTGATAATGGCGTTCTCGACGAAGGTGAGGCCGGTCTCCTCCGCCTCGGGTACATCGAAATCGGACTGCGGCACGATCTCCATGTCCAGTCCGGCCAGCAGCGCGCCCAGTTCGCGCGCCTTGCCCGGGTTGCCGGTGGCGAGGACGATACGCCGGCTCATGGCCGTTCCCCCCTTTTACAAAGGGGGGTTAGGGGGGATTTAATCAGGAAGGCGGAAATCCCCCCCGGCCCCCCTTTTGCAAAGGGGGGAGCCAGAATGGTGCCCGCTTGTTGGTGTATCCGGTTACCCGTTGGTCTCAATTCTGCAGGGCCTCGCTCTGTTTCTCGATCAATTCACCGATGCCCCGTTCCGCCAGCGCCAACATGGCATCCAGCTCGTCGCGACGGAAGGCATGGCCCTCGGCGGTGCCTTGCACCTCGATGAAGGCACCGGCCTCGTTCATCACCACGTTCATGTCGGTCTCGGCGTTGGCGTCCTCGGCGTAGTCAAGATCCAGCACGGGGGTCCCATTGTAGATACCCACCGACACCGAGGCCACCTGGCCGTGGAGCGGATCGTGGCGAATGGCCTTTTTGTCCAGCAGGTGCTGCACCGCGTCGGCCAGCGCCACGTAACCGCCGGTGATGGAGGCGGTGCGGGTGCCGCCGTCGGCCTGGATGACGTCACAGTCCAGGGTGATGACGCGCTCGCCCAGGGCCTCCAGATCCACTACCGCGCGCAGCGAGCGGCCGATCAGGCGCTGGATCTCCATGGTGCGGCCGCCCTGGCCAGCCTGGGCTTCGCGGCGCATGCGCGAACCGGTGGAACGCGGCAGCATGCCGTATTCCGCCGTCACCCAGCCCTGTCCCTTGCCCTTGAGCCAGCGCGGCACGCGCTCTTCCACCGAGGCGGTGCAGATCACCTGGGTGTCGCCGAACTCCACCAGCACCGATCCCTCGGCATGCTTGGTGAAATTGCGGGTGAGCTTGATGTCGCGCAGTTGATCGGGGGAACGGCCGCTGGGGCGCATGGTGACTCCTTTGACTTCTGTTGCCGGTAAAGAATGGGGCGGGATTATAGCGGATTTGGCCGGCGGGTGGGCGCGCGTTTCCTTGGGGCAAAAAAAACCGCGTGCGAAGACGCGGTCTATAGTTTACGTCGGTACATGGCCGACGCTGTTTTGTTGTTATTTATTGTTGGTTGTTGATGGTCGCAATTTACCGAGCCGGCTCACAAACCGGATGGGACCGCTTGGGTTTCTCTCGTTGGGTTTCTCTTCACATAACAGTTTAATAACTCATTATGAATCTTTAAGCAGGAGCTGTGCCATTGAGTCTAAGTAATCGATTTTTCTTGTTTTATCGCTGAACGTCTGGCGTATCGGCAGCGTAATTGTAAAGAATACCGACACATGGCGTGGCAGGCGGCGACAATCCCCGCCGCTTTGTGCCGCCGCGCCATCCCGGTTACCATATCGGCCTCGTACTGTGGAGTATCCCCCATGATTTTGAGCATGACCTCATTCGCCCACCGCGAGCAGGCCACCGATTTCGGCGGTTTGCGTTGGGAGCTGCGCTCGGTGAACCACCGTTATCTGGATATCAGCCTGCGCCTGCCCGACGAGCTGCGCGGCCTGGAACAGAAGGTGCGCGAGCGGGTGGGACAGCGTCTCAAACGCGGCAAGGTGGAGTGCAGCCTGCGTTTCCAGGCGGCCGCCGAGGAGAGTCCCGATCTGGCTGTCGATGCCGAGGCGGTGAAACGTCTGTCCAAGGTGCTGGATGAGATCTCGCGTCGCCTCAGTAATCCGGCGCGGGTGAGCCCCATCGAGGTGCTCAACCTGCCCGGCGTGATCCAGCGCCGGGAGCCGGATCTGGAGCCGCTTTACCAGGCGGCATTGGAGCTGTTGGAGGAGACCCTGGACGACATGGTCGACAGCCGCGCCCGCGAGGGCGATAAGCTGAAGACATTGATCGAGCAGCGTTGCGACACTATCGGCGAACTGGTGGAACAGGCGCGCGAGCGGCTGCCCGCCCTGCGCCTGGCCCTGCGGCGCAAGCTGGAGGAGCGCCTCGGTGAACTGGCGGAGCAACTCGAGCCGGGCCGCCTGGAGCAGGAGATCGCCCTGCTGGCGCAGAAGATGGATGTGGACGAGGAGGTGGACCGGCTCAGCGGTCATGTGCAGGAGGTGCGTCACATCCTTGAGCGCGAGGAGCCGGTGGGGCGGCGCCTCGATTTCCTGATGCAGGAGTTGAATCGCGAGGCCAACACCCTGGCGTCCAAATTCATCGACGCCGAGGTCACCCGCATGTCGGTCGATCTCAAGGTGCTGATCGAGCAGATCCGCGAACAAGTCCAGAATATAGAATAGAGAAGGTCGTAATCGGTTAATGAGTGCACATGACGGACAGGCGCCCTACTCGGGCACGCTCTACATCATCTCCGCCCCTTCGGGGGAGGGCAAGACCAGCCTGGTGAAGGCGCTGGTGGGCGACATCGACGACATCCTCGTCTCGGTCTCCCATACCACCCGACCCAGGCGCCCCGGCGAGGTGGACGGTGTCAATTACAATTTCGTCGACCCTGCCACCTTCGAGCGCATGGTGCAGGACGATGTCTTCCTGGAGCACGCCCAGGTGTTTGACAATTTTTACGGCACCTCGCGCGAATGGGTAGAGCAGCAGTTACGCGAGGGTATCGATGTGATCCTGGAGATCGACTGGCAGGGGGCGCAGCAGGTGCGGCCCAAGATGCCGGGTTGCGTCGGCGTGTTCATCCTGCCGCCCTCGCGCTAGGCGCTGATGCAGCGCCTGCGCGGTCGCGGCCAGGACAGCGAGGCGGTGATCCGGCGCCGTTTCCGCGACGCGGTCACCGACATGAGCCATTTCAACGAATACGACTACGTGGTCATCAACGATGATTTCGCCGCGGCGCTGCTGGACCTGAGCGCCATTGTTCGCGCCCGGCGCCAGCGGGTCGAGGTGCAGCGCGCCCGCCAGGGGGTCCTGATCGATGCGCTGTTGAATGAATAGCTGTATAATCATCCGTTCGCCGAACCGAATCTAAATCATTTGGGAATCTAAACTGGAGTTTAAGCAACATGGCACGTGTAACCGTCGAAGATTGTCTGGACTACGTCGATAACCGTTTTGAACTGGTGCTGGTGGCTACCAAGCGTGCCCGTCAGTTGGCCAACGGCAAGGACGCGTTGGTGCCGCTGGAGAACGACAAGCCCACCGTGGTCGCGCTGCGCGAGATCGCCGAAGACCTGATCACGCCCGAAATGCTGGAGGAACCCAGCGAGGAAGAGGCCGAAGAGGCCGCTGCCGCTCCTGATGTCGAGATCCTCGCCGAGACCACCCAGGTTGTCGAGGAAGGGGGCGAAGAGTCCT
>JASBUE010000089.1 GCA_030148045.1 Candidatus Tenderia sp. | reverse complement strand
CACCTATGGTCGCGATCAGGTGTCCCAGATCATCACCTACGGCTCCATGGCGGCCAAGGCCGTGGTGCGCGATGTGGGGCGGGTGTTCGGCCATCCCTACGGTATGGTGGACCGCATCGCCAAGCTGATCCCCTTCGAGATCGGCATGACCCTGGAAAAGGCCCTGGCCCAGGAGGAACAGCTGCGCGAGTTGTGCGAGCAGGACGAGGACGTCAACAGCCTCATCGAGATGGCCCGCGCCCTGGAGGGCACGGCGCGCAATGCCGGCAAGCACGCCGGCGGCGTGGTGATCGCGCCCACCGCGCTGACCGATTTCTGCCCGCTCTACTGCGAACCGGGCGGCGGCAATCTGGTGACCCAGTTCGACAAGGACGACGCCGAGGTGGTGGGGCTGGTGAAGTTCGACTTTCTTGGTTTGCGTACCCTGACCATCATCGACTGGGCCCTGAAGACGGTCAACGCCTTGCGCCAAAAGCAGGGCGAGGTGCCCATCGACATCACCCGGATTCCACTGGACGACGAAAAGAGCTTCCGCCTGCTCAAAAACTGCGAGACCACCGCCGTGTTTCAGCTGGAATCGCGCGGCATGAAGGACCTGATCAAACGCCTGCAGCCCGACAGCTTCGAGGACATCATCGCCCTGGTGGCCCTGTTCCGTCCCGGCCCGTTGGAGTCGGGCATGGTGGACGACTTCATCAACCGTAAGCATGGCCGCGCCAAGGTCGAATACCCCTTTCCGGAGACCGAGGAGATCCTGGCGCCGACCTACGGGGTCATCGTCTACCAGGAACAGGTGATGCAGATCTCCCAGGTCATCGGCGGCTACTCGCTGGGCGGCGCCGACCTGCTGCGCCGCGCCATGGGTAAGAAGAAGCCTGAGGAGATGGCCAAGCAGCGACAGATCTTCATGGCGGGGGCCTAGCAGGGCGGCTTCGATACCGAGAAGGCCGGTGCGCTGTTCGACTTGATGGAAAAGTTCGCCGGCTACGGCTTCAACAAATCCCACTCCGCCGCCTACGCCCTGGTCTCCTACCAGACCATGTGGCTCAAGGCCCATGACCCGGCCGCCTTCATGGCAGCGGTGTTGTCGGCGGACATGGACAACACCGACAAGGTGGTGATGCTGATCGAGGAGTGCCGCCAGATGGCGCTGGCGGTGCAGCCGCCGGACATCAATCGCTGCATGCCCAAGTTTACCGTCGCCGACGATGGCTCCGTCCTCTACGGCCTGGGGGCGATCAAGGGGGTCGGCATCGCGGCGCTGGAATCGGTGATCGAGGAGCGTGAGCGCAACGGCCCGTTCCGCGACCTGTTCGATTTCTGCCGCCGTATCGACCTGCGCAAGGTCAACCGCCGCCTGCTGGAGGCGCTGATCCGCGCCGGCGCGCTGGACCGGCTCGGCCCCAACCGCGCCACCCTGATGGCCTCGCTGCCGGCGGCGATCCAGACCGCGGAGCAATTTCATCAAAATCAGAGCGCCGGCGTCTCCGACATGTTCGGCTTCGATGCGCCGCAGCCGGATGAGGCCTTGGTGGACTTTGTCCATGAAAAGGGGTGGCCCGACAAGCTGCGCCTGCAAGGCGAAAAAGAGACCCTGGGGCTCTACCTCACCGGCCATCCCATCGACCGTTACGAGGCGGAGCTGGAACGCTTTGTCAGCTGCCGTTTGGCCGATCTCAGCCCGGACCGCAACCAGACCGTCATCGTCGCCGGCCTGGTGGTGGCGGTGCGCACCATGAACACCAAGCGCGGCGACAAGATCGCCTTCGTCACGCTGGACGACCGTACCGGCCGGGTGGAGACGGCGGTCTTCTCCGAGGGCTACCAGAAATATCGCGACCTGCTGGTGAAGGACAAGGTGCTGGTGGTGGAGGGCACGGTCAGCGTTGATGACTATTCCGGCGGTTTCCGCATGAGCAGCGACCACGTCTATGAATTCGAGCAGGCGCGCGAGCGTTTCGCCAAGCGCCTCGAGATCAGCATCGGACCCGAGCAGGCCGCCAACGGCTTCGTCGACTCACTGGGCCAGATCCTCCGGCCTTTCAACGAGGGCGGCTGTCCGGTGTGGCTGGATTATGTGGGGCGGGGTGCCAAGGCCAAGCTGGTGTTGGGCAACGAATGGCAGGTCAGGCCCACCGACGAGTTGCTGATGCGTCTGGGCGAGCTGGCCGGCAACGGCCGTGTCAATCTGATCTACGCTTGAGGCATGTTCCCCCCGGCACCACAAACCGTTAGAATACTTCCCCATAACCATTTGATGATAATACGAGAATATGCGTTTCCTGGATTTTGAACAACCGATTGCCGAGCTCGAAGCCAAGATCGAGGAGCTGCGCAACGTCAGCAGCGACAACGACCTCAATATCTCGGAAGAGATCAACCGCCTCGAAACCAAGAGCAGCAATCTGATCGACCAGATCTTCTCCAAGCTCAACGCCTGGCAGGTATCGCAGCTGGCGCGTCATCCCAGCCGGCCGTATACCCTGGATTACATTGAGCAGATCTTCACCGACTTCGAAGAGTTGCACGGTGATCGCGCCTATGCCGACGACGCCGCCATCGTCGGCGGCGTGGCGCGCCTGGACGGCAACCCGGTGATGGTCATCGGCCAGCAGAAGGGGCGCGACACCAAGGAAAAGGTCAAACGCAATTTCGGCATGCCGCGGCCGGAAGGCTATCGCAAGGCCTTGCGCCTGATGCAGATGGCCGAACGTTTTAAAATGCCCATCCTCACCTTTATCGATACTCCCGGTGCCTATCCCGGCATCGGCGCCGAAGAGCGCGGCCAGAGCGAGGCCATCGCCCGCAACCTGTTCGTCATGTCCGAACTCAAGACGCCGATTATCTGCACCGTCATCGGCGAGGGCGGTTCCGGCGGGGCCCTGGCCATCGGGGTCGGCGACCGGGTCATGATGCTGCAGTATTCCACCTACTCGGTCATCTCGCCGGAGGGTTGCGCCTCCATCCTGTGGAAGAGCGCGGAAAAGGCCTCCGACGCCGCCGAGGCCCTGGGGCTGACCTCATGGCGCCTTCAAGAGCTGGGCCTGATCGACCGCATCATCGAGGAGCCGCGC
>JASBUE010000070.1 GCA_030148045.1 Candidatus Tenderia sp. | reverse complement strand
CGCTGGCGCTGGCGGTGGCCCTGCTCTGTCTGCTGCTGGCGGTGCCCAGCGCCTGGCTGACGGCGCGGCGTGACTTTGCCGGCCGCAAGCTGGCGATCTGGCTGCTGGTGCTGCCCTTGACCATTCCCACCTATGTCTTCGCCCATATCTATACCGTGTTGCTAGAGCCGGACGGCTGGCTCGGTCGACTCTGGCAGGCCATCGCCGGCGAGGGCGAGGTGATCAATATCTACGGCTTGGGCGGCGCGGCGGCCATGTTGGCACTGGCGACCTTTTCCTATGTCTTTTTGCTCGGCCACACCAGCCTGACGGATGCGCGCCAGAGCCTGGAGGATGCGGCACGCATCCACGGTGCTTCGCGTTGGGAGGTGTTGGCACGCGTCACCTTGCCGCTGATGCGTCCCGCCCTGGCGGCCGGGCTGGTGGTCGTGGTGCTGCACACTCTGTCCGACTTTGGTGCCGTCAGCATGCTGCGTTACCAGACGTTTACCTTGAGCATCTACCTGCAGATGAGCGGCCGCTTCGATTACCAGGCCGCCGCCGGCTTGAGCCTGATCCTGGTGAGCATGAGCCTCGCCTTCCTGGTGCTGGAACGCTTTTTCCGCCGCCAGCAGCGCTATTACGCCGGCGCCCAGACCCGTTATGTCGGCAGCAAGCAGGCCAGTCGCGGCGAGAGCCTGTTGATCTGGGCGTGGCTGGGGCTGGTCTCTCTGTTTGCCTTCGTCGTGCCGGTGTGCTGGATGCTGGTGTGGAGCTACGATGCCCTGCTGCGGGGGATGATCGACGCCGAGTTCTGGGGCTATGCCTTCAATACCGGCGCGGTGTCGTTCACGGCGGCGACGGTGGCGGTGTTCCTCGCCCTGCCCATCGGTCTCTATCACACCCGGGTGCGCACCTGGCTCAGCAATGTCTATATACAGCTCTCCAGCATCGGCTTCGTGCTGCCGGGGCCGGTGGTGGCGCTGGGGGTGATCTCCTTCGTCATTGCCCTGCTGCCCGGTTTTTACGGTGGTTTTGCCGCCCTGGTCATGGCCTTGGTAGTGCGCTTTCTGCCGTTGGCCGTCCAGTCGCAGGAAGCGGTGCTGCAGCAGCTGACGCCGACGCTTGAACAGGCCGGCCGTATCCACGGTGCCGGGCCACTGGAAAATCTCCGGCGTGTCATCCTGCCCATGATCCGCAACGGCATGGTGACCGCCTGGGTGCTGGTGTTCATCGATGTGCTGAAGGAGCTCCCGGCCACCCTGATGTTGCGGCCGGTGGGTTTCGACACCCTGCCGGTCCGCATCTGGATCGAGGCCAGCGAAGAGATGCTGGAGCTGGCCGCCCCGGCCGCCCTGGTCCTGGTGGTGGGGACCCTGCCGGCATTATGGATTATGATGCGCAGCCATACCGTGCGGGCTAGGAGCCTGTCGGGTTTAGGATGAATTGGCTGCGGAAGCGGGAGAGCGGCTCAAATATCCCCGATTTTTCGTTGCGTAGAACCACTATGCGCCTCAAAATCGTGAAAATTTGTGCTCGCTCTCCCACTCCCTCGCTACAATCTCCCTAAACCCGACAGGCTCCTAGTATACAAAAAAAGACTTAAAAACTTATTTCGCCGCTTGTTTTTGCTTAGCGGCAAGCGTATTTTCCTTAACTTAAGGGTCCGCGCAAAATACGGGCCTGTAAAGTCACCGTAGACACAAGGAGAGAAGAAGATGAATACCAAGATCGTGCGTGCTGCGATGGTTACAGCGGTCGTGTTCGGGATGGCGGGTTGCGCCAGCATCAGTCAGGATGAGCTGGATCAGTTGCGCAGCGATGTCAGCGTTGCCGCCGCCAATGCGGACGAGGCCAAGCAAATGGCGGCCGATGCCAATGGTACGGCGCGTGACGCCAAACGTACCGCCGACCAGGCCCTGCAAACCGCCAATGAGGCGAAGCGCATGGCCAGTGATGCGCAGCGACAGGCCTCCGAGGCCAAGACCACGGCGGATGAAACGGCCGAAAAGACCGAGCGCATGTTCAAGAAGAGCATGAGCAAATAAATCGATGACAGTATGAGTCCGGGCCGGCATGGCGCGCCATGCCGGCTTTTTTACGTCTCCGGCCGGCAGTAACGGTAACCGTTGAGGTTGGCGCCGGGCAGAGGAAAGCCGGAAAAGTCGGTATAGGCGCGAATAACCTTCCCCATGTTGACGGCGGCATCGCGCGCGGTGAAAGGGCCGAGCAGGAGATGGCACAGGCGGCCGTCGGTCACCAGGCTGGTGGAGATGTCGGCAGGCAAACGGCCGATACGTTCGGCGATAAGGTTGGCGTTGTGGATATTGCGATAGGCGCCCAGCTGCAACCACCAGGTCTCGCCCGGCGCCAGGCCGGGAAAGCGGCCGGCGACGGTGCGCAACAGTGACTCCCCGCTGCGCCCGGGCAGGATCTTGGTGGGGATACCCTGCTGCTGTTCGGCTGCGAGGCGGGCCATGGCCCAACTCATCTCGTCGAGGACGATGCGGCTGGTGTTGATGACCGCCGCCACCATCTCGGTGGTGTGGCTTGAGGCCGGTGAGAGGTGTTTCTCTTGCAGGGGGGTATGGGCCTCGACATACAGCTCGTCGGCGCGCCAGCCGGCCTTGAAGGGCTGGTTGATGATGCGCACCGGCGTGCCGCTCGGCACCTGCGGGAACAGCGCCGCAATGTCCTCGGGATACATGCGAATGCAGCCGTGGCTGACCCGCATGCCGATGCTGAAGGGGCGGTTGGTGCCATGGATCAGGTAGGAAGAGGTGCCCAGCCGCATGGCGTATTCGCCCAGGGGATTGTCGGGGCCAGGGGGCACCACCGGCGGTAGCGGCTCGCCTGCGCGGGCATGCTCCTCGCGAATCGACCGCGGTACCACCCAGCTGGGATTGACCCTTTTTTCGCCGATGCGGCTCAGGCCGATGGGCAGGTTGCGTCCCTCGCTGCCGATGCTGATGGGATGGGTGATGACCAGCGCCTGTTCCCCCGCCGCCGGTTCGGGATAATAATAGAGCCGCATCTCGGGCAGGTTGATCACAATGCCTTCGCGCGGTGCATCCGGCAGGATGAATTGGGTCGGCAGGGTAATCCAGGCCTCCTCTTGCGGCAGCCAGGGGTCGATATCCGGATTGGCGGCCACGATCGCCTCGTGGCCGACGTCATGGCGCAGCGCCACATCCAGCAGGGTTTCGTCGCGAGCGGCGCGGACCGCCGTCAGCTCCCCGATGACATGTTCGCCGGCGGGCGGCAGCGGATAGGTGGCCGCCCGCACCGGCGCCGCCGAGAGCCATAGCAGCAGGACGCAGCAGTACAGGAAGAGCAAGGTAGGGCGGTAGCGATCGGGACTCTTCAATGCATTACCGTTCTGGGTTGGGCGGGGTCCGCGAAATGCGGATATGCGTAGGATAAACATCGCCCCCTGTCTGGCGATATTCTATAGTAGTTGGGAGCCGATTCAAACGGCGTCTTCACACCAGGGAGTATCGAGATTGTGTTCATGAGTTACCGTGTGACACTGCTGATCCTGCTTTGTTCGCTGCTGCCGCTGCAGGGCCGGGCGCAAGACACCGGGGAGCCCTGGCTTATGATCGATACCCGGCAGCAGGCCCTGAGGGTGATGGTGGGTGATCACATTGAGAAGGTGTTCGTCGGCATTTCAGTGGGGCGGGGAGGTGCCGCGAATCTCCGTTTGGAGGGCGATGGCCGCACGCCCAGAGGGATGTTCCGCATCGGCTGGGTCAATCCGCGGAGTAAATACCACCTCTTCTTCGGTCTCGATTATCCCAATCTCGATCATGCCGAACGCGCCTATCGGAACGCCCGCATTGATTTCGACACCTATTACCGGATCAGCAGGGCGGTGCTGCATGGCCGGACGCCGCCCCAGGACACGCCGCTGGGTGGCTATATCGGCATCCACGGCCTGGGGCAACAAAGTGTTGCCATTCACAAAACCCTCAACTGGACCCAAGGCTGCATCGCCCTCACCAATAAGCAGATCGAACAGCTGGCCCGTTGGGTAAGTGTGGGTACGCGGGTGGTGATTCTGTAACCCTCGGTGTTTCTTGACGGCAAGCGAGACTTGGTTTTGTCGGCCCGAAGCGGTATAGTTGCCCGTTCAACCCAAAACCGTCTGTGGAAGAGTGTCCTGGTGACAGGACCGCCGAAGGCGCAACCCGCCCGGAATCGCTCAGGCTTCAGGACCGCGGACGGTGGTTGTCTCTGGAGAGAGGTCCCGATGAATAATCCGGGATCCACCGAAGGGGTTAGCTTCGTCGTCGGAGCTTAAACTCTCAGGTTACCGGACATAGGGGCGACAGGTAAAAATCCCTTTTACCTGTCGCCCTTTTTGTTTTTACGAGGTAGCGATTCCGAGATGAGCCAAACCAGTTACATCCCCGTCTTCGACCACTCCGGCAAGCCCAATGTGGGCCGCATGCCGGCCTGGATACGCCAACGACTGGGCGGCGAGGCCGCCTACGGCAAGACTGCCGGTACGGTCAGGCGCCAGGCCCTGCACACCGTCTGCGAGGAGGCGCGCTGCCCCAACCGGGCCGAGTGCTGGAGCCGCGGCACCGCCACCTTCATGCTGCTGGGCGACACCTGCACCCGCGCCTGCGGCTTCTGCAGCGTCAAGACCGGCCGCCCCGACGGCCTGGACGCGGACGAGCCACGCCGCGTTGCCGCGGCGGTGGCGGCCATGGGGATGGGCTACGTGGTGCTCACCTCGGTCAACCGCGACGATCGTCCCGACGGTGGCGCCGCCATCTTCGCCGAGACCCTGCGCCTGCTGCGCCGGGACAAGCCGGAGATCGGTCTGGAGATTCTCACCCCCGACTTTCAGCAGGACCAGCCCGGCGCCATGCAAGCGGTCTGTGACGCGGTGAACGGCGGCCAGCTGGTGTGGGGCCATAATGTGGAGACCGTGCCCTCGCTGTACCAGGAAGTGCGCAAGGGCTCCAAGTACCAGCGCTCCCTGGAACTGCTGCAACTGGCGGCGCAACGGCCGGGCGTGGAGGCCAAGTCGGCCCTGATGCTGGGGCTGGGCGAACGCCGCGCCGAGGTGCTGGCGGTGCTGCGCGACCTGCGCGCCGTGGGCGTGAGCCGCGTCTCCCTGGGGCAGTACCTGCGTCCCGGCCGCTATCACCTGCCGGTGAAAGAATATCTATCACCCGCCGCCTTCCAGGCGTTGGAGGGCGAGGCCCGCGCCCTGGGCTTCGCCTGGGTCAAGGCCGGGCCTATGGTGCGCTCTTCCTATCATGCCGAAGAGGGCCACACCGGATCACACCCAACCAAGGGATACAATCATGCCGAGTAACACCCCCCTTTATGATCAGCACGTCGCCTGCGGTGGCAAGATGGTGGACTTCGCCGGCTGGAACATGCCGCTCAACTACGGCTCCCAGATCGAGGAGCATCATGCCGTGCGCCGCGACGCCGGCATGTTCGATGTCTCCCACATGACAGTCGTCGACCTGCGGGGCGAGGGCGTCAAGCCCTTTCTGCGCAAGCTGTTGGCCAATGACGTGGACAAGCTCAAGCTCAGTGGCAAGGCGCTTTACAGTTGCATGCTGAAAGAGGACGGCGGGGTGATCGACGACCTCATCGTCTACTATCGGGACGATGATCACTTCCGCATGGTGGTCAACGCCGCCACCCACGACAAGGACCTGGCCTGGATCGAGAAACAGGCAGCCGGGTTCGAGCTGAGCATCACCGAGCGCACCGACCTGGCCATGATTGCCGTCCAGGGCCCCAAGGCTCGCGACAAGGCGCATGCCGTGCTGAGTCCCGCCCAGGCCCAGGCCGCCGGCGCGCTCAAGCCCTTTGTCGCCGTGGACGCTGAGGGCCTGTTCATCGCCCGCACCGGCTACACCGGCGAAGACGGTTATGAGATTATGGTGCCGGCCGACCGGGCGGCATCGCTGTGGCAACAGCTGGTGGCGCAGGGGGTGCGTCCCTGCGGCCTGGGGGCGCGCGACAGCCTGCGCCTGGAAGCGGGCATGAACCTCTACGGCAACGACATGGACGAGGGCACCAGCCCGTTGGAATCGGGCCTGGGCTGGACCGTCGCCTGGGAACCGGCCGGCCGTGATTTCATCGGCCGCCGGGCGCTGGAGGAACAGCGCGGCAAGCAGGATCTGGCGAAATTCGTCGGTCTGGTGTTGCAGGACAAAGGGGTGCTGCGGGCCCATCAGGCGGTGGTCTGGAACGGCGACCCGGTGGGCGAGACCACCAGCGGCGGCTTCTCGCCAACCCTGGGGCGCTCCATCGCCCTGGCGCGGGTCGCGGCCGAGGTGGGGGACGAATGCCAGGTGGAGGTGCGCGGCCGGCAGCTGGCCTGCCAGGTGGTCAGGCCCCCCTTCGTGCGCAACGGCAAGCCCTGTGTGGACGTGAACTGAGAACAAAGGCCGCGCGGCGCGGCAGTAAGAACATCAACAGAACCAGAACCAGAACCAAGAGGATCGGAACAATGAGCGATATCCCGGCAAATCTGAAATACACCCGCAGCCACGAGTGGGTGGAGGTGTTGGACGACGGCACGGTCAAGGTCGGCATCACCGACCACGCCCAGGAGCTGTTGGGTGACATGGTCTTCGTCGAGGTGCCCGAGGTGGGGGCGGCGGTCTCGGTGGGCGAGGAGTGTGCGGTGGTCGAGTCGGTGAAGGCGGCCTCCGACGTCTACAGTCCGGTCACCGGCGAGGTGGTGGCGGTCAACGAAGAACTGGCCGACAGCCCCGACCTGGTCAACCATCACCCCTACGGCGACGGCTGGATCATGCAGGTCAAGCTGACCGAAGAGGGCGAGCTGGACGAACTGCTGGACGCCGAGGCCTACGGCGAAGTGGTCGCCGAAGACGAGCACTGATTTCATTCATTAGCTGAAATTGGATCAAGCAATGCCATTCATTCCCCATACGGAACACGATGTTAAAGAGATGCTCGACACCATCGGTGTCGAGACCATCGAGGCGCTGTTCGACGAGATCCCCGCCGAGCTGCGCATCGACGGCCTGAGCGAGGCCATCCCCGCCGGCCTCAACGAGATGGCAGTGGCGCGGCTGATGCGCGAACGCGCCGGGGGGGATGCCCAGGGGCTGAACTTCATCGGCGCCGGCGCCTACGAGCACCACATCCCCCAGGCGGTGTGGGACATCGCCACCCGCGGCGAGTTCTACAGCGCCTACACCCCCTACCAGGCCGAGGCCCGCCAGGGCACCCTGCAGGTGCTCTACGAATACCAGACCATGATGGCCGGCCTCAACGGCCTGGAGGTCTCCAACGCCTCGCTTTACGACGGCGCCTCCGCCCTGGCCGAGGCGGTGCTGATGGCGGTGCGGGCGCACCGCAAGTCCAAGTCGAAGCGCATCCTCATGCCTAGCACGGTGCACCCCGCCTATCGCGCGGTGGTGAAGAGCATCGTCAAGAATCAGGGCATCGTCATCGAGGAACTGCCCTATTGCAGCGCGGCCGGCAACACCCTGGTTGAGTCATTGAAGAAGTATGAGGGCGAGGACATCACCGCCCTGGTGATCCCCCAGCCCAACTTCTTCGGCGTACTGGAGGACGTGGACGCCTTGGCCGACTGGGCCGCGAATAACAACAGCTTGGTCATCGGCGTGGTCAACCCCACCGCCCTAGCCCTGCTCAAACCGCCGGGCGAATGGGGTGAAAAGGGTGTGGACATCGCCTGTGGCGAAGGTCAGCCCCTGGGCATCCCACTCTCCAGCGGCGGACCCTATTATGGCTTCATGTGCTGCAAGCAGGCCCATGCGCGCCAGCTGCCGGGGCGCATCATCGGCCGCACCGTCGATCTCGACGGCAAGCCCGGTTTCACCCTCACCCTGCAGGCGCGCGAACAGCACATCCGCCGCTCCAAGGCCACCTCCAACATCTGCACCAACCAGGGGCTGATGGTCACCGCCTCCACCATCTACATGGCCCTGCTGGGAGCGGAGGGGCTGGAGCGGGTGGCGGCCCACAGCATGCGCAACACCCAGGCCCTGGCCGACAGGCTGTGCGCCATCGACGGCGTGGAGCGGGTCTTCAGCGGCGTGAGTTTCCACGACGTGGTGCTGCGCCTGCCCAAGCCGGTGGATGAAGTGCTGGAGGCGCTGGTCGGCAAGGGTATCTTCGGCGGCTACGCCCTGGGCAAGCGTTATCCGGAATTGAGTGACTGCATCAGCGTCAGCGCCACCGAGACCAAAATCGAAGCCGACCTGGACGCCTATGCCCGGGCGCTGGCCGAGGTATTGGGAGGCTAGCCATGGCGACTATTTCTCTGCGCGGCCAGACCGTCCACACCATCGGCGCGCTGCCGGAAGTGGGCAGCGTGGCGCCGGATTTCAAGCTGGTCAACGCCAAGCTGCAGGACAAGACCCTGGCCGACTACGCCGGCAAGAAGGTACTGCTGAATATTGTGCCCAGCCTGGATACCCCCGTCTGCGCCCTGTCGACCAAAAAATTCAACCAACTGGCGGCAGGACGCGACGATGCGGTGATGCTGATGATCTCCGCCGATCTGCCCTTCGCCCAGAGCCGCTTCTGCGGCGTGGAAAAACTGAAGAACGTCGAGCCGCTCTCCCTGATGCGCTCGCGCAAGTTCGCCAAGGACTATGGCGTGTTGCTCATCGACGGCCCGCTGGCCGGCATCACCGCCCGCGCCGTGGTGGTGATCGATGAGCAGGGCAGGGTGATCCATGCTGAGTTGGTGAAAGATATCGCCGACGAGCCGGATTACGACGCGGCCCTGGCGGCAATAAACAGTTGATTCAATTGATTTAATTAAAGACGGAAGCCTTATGCTGATTTTCGAACAATCCCGCAGTGGCCGCAGTGCGGTCGGACAGATCCCCGCACCGGTGGAGGCGCCCGCCGTCCCCGAGGGCCTGCGGCGCAAGTCGCGCCCGACCCTGCCCGAGGTCTCCGAGATGCAGGTGGTGCGCCACTACACCCGCCTGTCGCAGCAGAATTTCTCCATCGACACCCAGTTCTATCCGCTGGGCTCCTGCACCATGAAGTACAACCCGCGTATCTGTAACGCCATGGCGCTGCTGCCGGGCTTTGCCGGGCGCCACCCCGAGGCGCCCGACTCCACCGGCCAGGGGCTGATGGCCTGCCTCTACGACTTGCAGGAGATATTGAAGGAGATTACCGGCATGCGCGCCGTGTCACTGACGCCGGCGGCCGGCGCCCAGGGTGAGTTCGCCGGGGTGGCCATGATCCGCGCCTACCACGATGCCCGCAATGATACCGCGCGCAGCGAGATCATCGTCCCCGACGCCGCCCACGGCACCAACCCGGCCACGGCGGTGATGTGCGGCTACAAGGTGAAGGAGATCCCCACCCAGGACGATGGCGACATCGATCTGGAGGCGCTGCAGGCGGCGGTGGGCCCTCAGACCGCCGGCATCATGCTTACCAATCCCTCCACCGTCGGGGTGTTCGAGCGCAAGATCAAGGAGATCGCCAGAATCGTCCACGACGCCGGCGGCCTGCTCTACTACGACGGCGCCAACCTCAACGCCATCCTCGGCAAGGTGCGCCCCGGCGACATGGGCTTCGACGTCATCCACATGAATCTGCACAAGACCTTCTCCACGCCCCACGGCGGCGGCGGGCCGGGCGCCGGGCCGGTGGGGGTGAGCGAGCGCCTCGAGTCCTTCCTGCCCATCCCCATGGTGGCCAAGGAGGGTGAGGCCTATCGCTGGCTGACGGAGAAAGATTGCCCCCAGAGCATCGGCCGTCTCTCCGCCTTCGCCGGCAATATCGGTGTACTGTTGCGCGCATACGTCTACGCCCGCATGCTGGGCCGCGAGGGGATGGAACGGGTCTCCGAGTACGCCACCCTCAACGCCAATTACATGATGGTGCAGCTGAGGCAGGCCGGTTTCGAGATGGCCTATCCCGAGCGCCGCGCCACCCACGAGTTCATCCTGACCCTGAAGAAAGAGGCCAGGCAGCTCAACGCCACGGCTATGGACTTCGCCAAGCGCCTGTTGGACTATGGCTTCCATGCGCCCACCACCTATTTTCCACTGCTGGTACCGGAGTGCTTTTTGATCGAGCCCACCGAGACCGAGGCCAAGGATGCGCTCGACGGCTTCATTGCGGCCATGGCCAGGATCAAGCAGGAGGCCGAGCAGGATGTGGATCAGCTCAAGGGGGCGCCCTATACCCTGCCTTCCCGTCGTCTGGACGACGTGCGCGCGGCGCGTGAGCTCGATCTGACGTGGAAGGAAGAGGTGTAGTCTGCATTTCCCACCAGACGGCCGCTCGTCATCTGGGCTCGGGGTATTTATGGAAGCGAGTATGGGAGCATGCTAATTACATACTGTTCAGGTGCTTGGCCTATCGCGGTTCAGGCTTGTCTTCCTCTCCGTATGCGTGCGCTTCACTCGAAACATAGCTATGGCTATGCTTCTCGTTCCAGCGCGGCGCCTACGAAGAGGAATTCAGTGCCTGCTTCCGCGATCATGGTGAGAAATGCAGACTAATGGCTAAACCCGGCAAGACCGGGATCGCCCGTATCATCGACGCGACGGGCTATTCCTGGAGGGGGGTTCGCGCCGCCTTCAAGCACGAGGCGGCCTTTCGCCAGGAGTTGCTGCTGCTGGTGATTCTGGCGCCGGTGGCGCTGTGGTTGGGTAATAGCGGTGTCGAATACGCGCTGCTGATCGGCAGCCTGCTGTTGGTATTGATGGTCGAGCTGTTAAACTCGGCGGTCGAGGCGGTGGTTGACCGCATCGGCCCCGAGCATCACAAGCTGGCCGGGCGCGCCAAGGACATCGGCTCCGCGGCGGTGTTAGTGGCGCTGCTGAATGCCGCCGTCATCTGGTTGTTTATTTTATTTAAGTAACAAAAGGGAAGAGTTTATGTCTGCGCTGATTTGTGGTTCCTACGCCTTCGATAACATCATGGTTTTTCACGATCGATTCAAGAGCCATATCCTGCCGGACAAGGTGCACATGCTGAACGTCTCTTTTCTGGTGCCGGACATGCGGCGCGAGTTTGGTGGTTGCGCCGGCAACATCGCCTACAACCTGAAACT
>JASBUE010000059.1 GCA_030148045.1 Candidatus Tenderia sp. | reverse complement strand
AACTACTTTCCCCTCAGATTATAGAACAGTACCTATTCGTCATTCCGGCACGGTTTTAGCCGGAATCCAGCGGCTTTACAGAAATGGATTCCGGCTAACCCCATGCCGGAATGACGGGCATCTGGGGGTGTGAGTAGTTACGTCTTTTGTTCAACAGGCCACCGTGATCTATTCCGGCCGGATTCGAGTCCAGCTTATTTGACCCCCGGCTTCAGGCCGGAGCAATCAGGTCTTTTGTTTGCCCGGCTGCAGCCAGGCCATGAACTCCTTTTCACGGCCTTCTCTCAATACTGAAACCTGTAAATAATAACGACCTAGATAGGCCAGCTCGTCGACAGCCGTGTGTCCATGCAATACAGACCTGGAAACAACCCTGTTTTCACCTGGCCTGAGTTCATCACGCAACAAACCAGCCATATCCGCACCCAGGCGGCTACGCAATAAACGCGGCTGTTGCACCTGTGGGCCGGCCAGTGAAATCACCCGCTCCACAAACAGCTCACCTGTGGTGAAAAATTTACCCACCGCGATAACATCCTGATAATTAATGCACCAGACCGTTTTGTGCCTGCTGACAGGATCCAGAAAGTGAATGTGCGTGCCAGGCAGTCCCGCCGGATGAGGCCCGGCAAACGATTCCACCACAAGCTGCTCCAGGTCGGGATGGGAAATCATCGCCCCCCGGTGCCTTACAGAGAAACAGCCGGCCCCCGCCAATGCGTGATAACGCCTGAAGACCATCGAAAAAATCCTGTGCGTACTCGCGTAACACCACTTGTGGATCAGGTGCCAGTGGCTGGGTGTCCATGGCATTGATAAAGATGGCGTGAGGCAGGCTATCCGGCGCCGGCACTTTACTGAAAGGCCGGGTACGCAAAGCCGTCCAGAGGCCGGAGCGAAGCAGGTTTTCTCTTACCAGCGGGTCACTGAGGCCGGCGATCTCTGCTGAAGAATAACATGCAAAATTGACCGTCTCTTCGTTATCATCCACGCGAATCACCACCGACCGCAGCATACGCTTCTCGCCATGATGAATCGCTTCAATGACCCCCCCCCCCGCGGGGGCGGTATAGCTGACCCCCGCTGCTTTATTATCGGTGAACAGCACTTGTCCCCGTTTCACATGCCCGCCCACTGCCACCTGAAGATCAGGACGCAACCCTGCATAGTCAGAATCAAGCACGGCGACTTTTGTCACAGACTTGTTGTCAATCATCTGCTCAGGACCGCCTGCGATGGGCAAATCCAGACCTTTTTTAATCCGTATCATGATGGGATAATAAATTTATAAGCGGCAGACCGAGGCCGATGAAGAACCGGCCGATGGTCTCCGTCAGCGGCGCATCAATATAGAGGTAACTCAGCACAACCGCGTCGATGCTCTTCGGGTCAAAGGGAAACGGCACCCGGTTACATGCCTTATCCTTGCGTCCGCCTTGAATCAGACCACAGTCGAGCAGGATCCGCTGATTGCCAACCGCCAACAAATGACAAGAGCCAGTGACCTCGGCGGCGGCGCCATAAAATTGAACGTTAAATGCCATATACACAGCTCTTGGTCAACAGACTCAAGCAAACGAACTACCGCCTCGGACTACAACACTGTTAGGCAGTAACGCTAAAACAGTTCCGATTTGCCGATGCCGTACAGTAACAGAACGGTGGCATGATCCAGGGCGGCCATGGCCTGCGCCCCGTCGGCCAGCGCCGCGTAGGTGATCGTTTCCGGTTCATCGCCCTCGCCGCCTCATCATCTGGCAGCGGCGCGCACCCCGTCAACATCAACAGGATTATGAGAAAGCCGCCCACGATCGGGTAAACGCAAGCGGGCTCCAATCCATTCCGCCCTCCGTGTCGACTAAGGAATGCAAATAATATTCTGCTATCCTGCTCAGTAAGGCAACCTAATTGTTACAACATCGGAAGATGATATGAAACGCTTCCAAAAGATCCTGGTGGTGCTGGATCCCGAAGACCAAGCACAGCCGGCTCTGGAACGGGCCGCCACATTTACGCATCTGAACCAGGCCAGGCTGCACGTGCTGGTGTTGCTCGAGGATCTGCCGCTCGAACTACGCATGCTGGTCACCGCACTGCCTCCACAGGAACTTGGAGTAACTTGCTTGCTTAGGCCCGATTTAAGCTTGCCTAAAAACAAAATTAAATTAGACTTAAGTTGATCTAAAGGAGTTTTTTGGTCAAGGAGCAAGTACAACATCAGCCAAGGGTAGCGTCGCAATCCGCTTAAGCATTGAGACGAATTCATCCTGTGCCGATATTTATAGATATTAAGGAGGATACTGCCATGAACGCATTTTCAAAAATAGCCGTTGCGCTGTGCTACCTGGTTACATTGGGGTTGACCAGTGTGCCTCTCCAGGCGGGGGAGAATACCAACCCAGCTTTCTGGAAGCTCACCGTGACAGGGGATTTTGCGACGGTCCTGCAGGGATTAAAGACTCATCTGGAAGCCGAGCAGTTTCAGATTACCAGTGAAGAAAATCTGGCCAGGGGACTGGAGAATAATAAACAAGCCCTGGGGAAAGACAAATGGAACACCATTGGTTTCAAGGAGGCCACCGCGGTCCACTTCTGCTCGCTGGTCTTCAACCAGGAAGTCTTCAATCTAAACATGAACTGGTCCGTCTTCTGCCCCTTCAAGCTGGTCGCCTATACCATGAAGAAAGCACCTCAGGAAGTGACAATCATTATCTTGCGTCCCAGCTATTTGCTCAAGCATGATCCCCACCCCCGGGCGCGCGAGATTGGTGACAAGATCGAACGGCGGATCATCACGGCCATCAAGGAGGGCGTGAGGTAAAAGCAGCGTCCGGCTCGGCCCCACCTCGCCGTTGCTGTCACCGGCGCAGAAAACCTGTCCTGCCCCTGCGCAAGCCATGCGGCCTGCCCGCGTCCTGGCGCCCGGCTTACGCGAGACCCGTAGTCAGACGCGCCAGGCCGACAACCACTTTGGTCAGGCGTAGGTAGTCGATCTTGTCCGGCGTATCCGTGCTCACGTGGTAATGGGGATAACGATAGAGGGCCGTGTCCGTTACCATCAGCGCGGGATTGCCCTCCTGCCAGAAGGCCCAGTGATCCGACCAGTGGATGCCCCCCCCAGCCAGCCCGGCGCGGCGATACCCTCGGAGGAGAAATCGGTCCCGCGGCGGAACGACTGGAGGCAGTCCTGGACCAGATTGCGCCGGTGCTTACCGGTCTCCCTGGCGGCTCGGCGATATCGGACTTCCCTGACGGAACTCCATTTCCACGATCAGCGGCAGGTGGTCGGAGGCAACTCGGACCAGCTCCGAGTCCGGCACCTCGATATCCAATACCTCTATCTCCAGATCTACGAAGACATGATCGATACGTGCCGTGGGAAAGCGACCGAAGAAGGTGCTGCGGGGTCGATGACTGTCGAGCTCGATCTGCGCATCGTTGAGGCGCGTGCGCAGCCGACGGCACACCTTTGATGCCGGCAGCGCGTTGAAGTCGCCGCACAGCGCCACCGGCGCCCGGCAGTCGGGATGGCCCAGCCAGTCCGGCCCGAGCAGCGCCTCCACCTGCGCCCGGCGTTCGCGTGGCAGCAATCCCAGGTGGGTGTTAAGCACCTGCAGCTCGGCGCCATCCACGTCGATGGCCACCCACAGCGCGCCGCGGGGTTCGAGATAAGGCTTGCCGGGCAACCCCGGCAGCATTCCCGCCTTGACCAGGCGCATGGGCAGATGGGTCAGAATGGCGTCGCCATAGCGCTCTTCCTCGATATGTAGGGCCGGATGGAAATGGAAGTCCATCTCCAGGTAGCGGCCAATCAGGTGGGCCTGGTCCATGCCTTCGGTGCGCGCCCGGCCCACGTCCAGTTCCTGCAGCGCGACCACGTCGGGGCGATAGCGGGCGATGACCCGCGCGATGCGTTCCGGCGACAGCTTGCCGTCCATGCCGATACAGCTGTGCACGTTATACGTGGTAATGCGTAAGGTATCCTGTCTGGCGGCGCGTGTTTTCCTCGCAACGGGTTTGTATTCGGCACGGCCTAGCAGATGCAACGCGGCATGACGCAGGTCGCGCGCGCGCGGGTAGTCACGCTCGATGGCGGGCAAGGGCGCATCGCCCGGCAATAACACGAAGGCGTTTGTTTCCTCGGGCCCGGCACCGCCGTGGGCGCCGTTCTCGATGGCAAAGCTGCGCGCCGCTGCCGCACCGGCCCGCCAGCCGCAGAGGACGAAATTCCCCGCCTCCGGGTGGTGGCACAGGGCGATCAACTCCTCGGTGGCCTGTTCTAGAAAGGGATGATCGGCACCGAGGACCTCGGCGTTCTGCCGGGGCAGGGAGAAGACGCCCGCATCGGTCCATGCCGTCACCCGTCCCGGGCTGTCCGGCGTCAGCACCAGCGGCACCTTCGCACTGCCCACCAGCGCCCGGGCCACGCTATCGCGCGCAGGCAGCTGCAGGTCGCGCTCGCAATAGACAAAGCCGACCGGCCCCAGCCCTGCCACGGCCAGTTGACCACCGACCGGCTCACCCTGGACCGCACCGTTGATCGGGAACAGCCGCTGGATCCTTTTACCGCCGAACTGCCGGACCCGCTGGGTCTGAACCCCGTGCGGTCCAAGTATCGGCACGGGTGCCGTGCTGATGCCGAGCTCGACAAACACCGCAGACACCGCTTCCTCAATCGTGCGGCCGTACAGCTTGTGGTAAGACTGTACTTCTTCCTGGCCGTGGTCGGAATAGATCCACACATCATAGTGACGGTGGGCCGAGCGGTGCGCCGCCCGCCACAGGCGGGCGATGGCGTCGTCGATGCCCTTGAGGGTCCAGTGGGCGAACAACGAGGACGGGCCGCGACGGTGGGCCTGCTCGTCGTAACCGAGGAAGTTGAGGTGGATGATGGGCAACCCCCGGGCGATATCGATCTTGGCGCCGATGGTGGCCAGCTCGCGCAGCAGGATGGAGACCGCCACCCGCGTCGGCACGAACTTCAGCTCTTTGATGAGGTCATGCCCTGCGTTCAGGCCACGCACGAAATCGACCAGCGCCAACCCCAGCTCGACGACCAGCAGCACGCCAGTGCGCAAAAAACTGTAGAGATTGCTGAGGAGCAACAGCGCGACGACCAGGGGATTGGCGGCGCGCAGGGCCGGCCCCCAGCCCAGTGCCGACGGGCAGAAGTGGGGCTCGGCGGCGCCACCGGTGTAGTTATTCACGTAGGAGCTGCCGTCCTTGAGCAGCGGCTCGCCGCCGCTCTCCGCAAGCGCCCGTTCCACGCTGGCCGCGGCCGCCGGTTCGAACATGCGCACCAGGTGTCCGGAGGCGCTGTCGCGGAAGTTGAAGCCCGGCACCGCCCCCTTTACCCCGTAGAAGAGCTCGCCCTGGAAGGCCGCGGTGGTGGCAGGCACACCGGCATACTGGCGGTGCAGGTGGTAGTGCTCGCGCTGGATGAGCCGGCGCAGAAACGGCATCTCGCCACGTTCCAGGGCTCGCTTCAGCTGACTATGGGAAAGGCCATCGATCTGGATCATAACCAGGCCCGGCGCGGTCGGCGGCGCTTCCGATCGGGGCAGGCGCAGCAGGGTCGCCAGCCATTCGCTACGGCTGAGGCTGCGGCGCAGGCGGCGCAGAAAGGCTTCGATGCGGCCAATCACGGCAACGGTCGGCCGGAGGTCTCCGGCTCATTGAGGGCGGTGACAGCGGCCTGGGCCGTTTCCTTGATGATCTCCCACTCGGCCTCGATGAGACGCAGCACCTGCTCCCAGCGTTCTTGTTCTTGCGACCGTGTGACGAAGGATTTCTCACGCAGTGCCTGATAGCAGGCCAGGGCCTTGTCCGCGGTACGCGCCATGGAGAACCCGTCGGCGGTCGCCAACGCGTCCTGGCTGACCTGCCGCAGCTTTTCCTGCGGCAGGTTAGCCAGCCATTGCAAGGCGGCGCTGAAGGCCTCAGCAGTTTCATCGCGCAACAGCCGGCCGTTGCGCCTGTCCCGTACCACCTCCCGTACCCCCGGCGCGTCCAGAACCACTACCGGCACGCCCGCCGCCATGGCCTCGGTCAGCACCATACCCTGGGTTTCGCTCTTGGAGGCGAAGGCGAACACGTCCATGGCGTGATAGGCATCGGCCAGTTCAGGAGGTTGGAGAATCCCGGCGAGTTGCAGCCGATCACCCAACCCTTCGCGGTCAAACACCGCCCGTATGGCGGACTCCGACGGACCTGTGCCCACTAGCAGGAACCGGGCGCGGGGCTCGGCCGCGAGGAAGCGAGCCACTGCCTGGGCCAGGAATCCCAGGTTCTTCTCCGGCGCCAGCCGCCCCAGGTGGCCAACCACGAAGGCGTCCTCCGGGATGCCCAGCATGCGCCGGAAACCCGCGCCATCCCCTTGCGCGAAGTGCGCCACCTCGACGCCGGTGGGTACCACCGTGATGGGTGTCTCTACGCCGCGCTCGCTCAGCAGTGTGGCAATGCTCTCGCTGGGGGCGAACACCTGGTCGCAAAGGTTGGCGTAGCGAGTGGCCAGCTCGATCACAAAACGGCGGAAGGCCGGTGAGTCGGCCGGGACGTAGTGGGTATACTGCTCGTACAGGGTGTGATGGGTGAACACCAGCGGCAGCGCGCGGTAGCGTGCGATGCGCATGGCGGTCATACCCAGCAGGTAGGGATGGTGGGCGTGCACGATGTCGGGCTGAAAAGCGTCCAACTCTTCGCTGAGCAGGCCGGATACCGGCAGGGGCGCAGCGAAGTCGCTGCCGTTGAAGTGCTGGATGGCGGGGATGCGCACCACGTCCGTCTCGTCGGCCGATTGATTCTCAAACTCGGGTGCCACCACCCGCACCCGGTGGCCGCGCCGCCGGTACTCGGCGGCGAAGGCCGCCACGGAGCGCGCCACCCCGCCCACATGGGGCAGGTAGGTGTTGGTCAGCATGACGATGTTCATGGGCGCGCTTTCTCCAGTTCGACGAACGCGGTGCCAGCCGGCACGCTGACCGAGCGCAAGCCGGGCAGGCGCACCTCAATGGCCGGCGCTGCGTCGTGCCACTCGGCCTCCCAGGCCACCTTGACATGGTTGTCGGCGGGAATGAGTTCAAGCGCCAGTGTGCCGAAGGCGGTCGACGCAGGACCGAAACTCACCACCGCATCGCCCTCGAGCCAGCGCGCGGGCACGCCCTGGCAGAGGATGAGCCGGTCGCCTTCCTCGCGCAGGAACAGGTGACGCACCATCATCAGCCATTCCGCCGCCGCCCATACGTGCTGACCATCGCCCATGCAGCCACCGCCAGTGCGCGGATGGATCGCCTCCGGCCACTGCCCGGTGGGGCTGGCCAGCGCCGCCACCGTATCCAGCAGTTGCAGGTAGCGTAAGTCGCCCGCGCGCAGTAGCACCTGGGCGATATGCAGTGTCAGGTAGGGATTGATGCCAGCATGGATCATGTCCTGGAAGAAGCCGCCGCGCACCCAGCAATTTTCCAGCAGGAATTCGACCGTATCCAGCAGGCGCGGATCGTCCGCCGGGCACAGCTGCAACGGATAACCCACCGCCAGCGAACCGATCACCCCGGCATCCAGACGCCGGTAGGGCGAAGCGGGCATCGCCGGCCGCGCAAGCCGCGCGGCGGCGAGGTTGCGGTCGACGTCGGCCGCAAACGCCCCGGCCTCACCCAGAAATTCCTCGGCGGCGGCTTCGTCACCCATGGACGTGCACAGGGTCGCCGCCGCGCGCAGGCCGGCAATGCCCCAGAAGTCGTCCCAGTAATAATAGTCGTTAGGCCCGAGATGCTCAGCGCTGAAGCCCGCGGGCAACAGGCCGGCATGGGGCGAATCCCGCTCCTCCGTCAACCGTTTCCTGCCGATCCAGCGGGCGCCGCGCAGGATCGGCTGCCGCCAGTCAGGCTTGGGCGTCCTGCCTGTCAACGCGCAAAACCGCTGCATGATCCACAGCACCTGGCCGTTGGCGTCCCATTCCCCTTCCTGGGAATGAAAGTAGCCACGTGCGGTCTGGCGTGGCGGAAAGTGATCCAGGGCGCGTTCGGCACGGTCCGTCAGCCCGGCGCACAGCAGGGCGTGGATGATGAAGGCCGCATCGCGGAACCAGAAGCGCTTGTAGGTGTAGGGCCCGGGATAGACATCGCTGGGCGAATGCAGGATCAGGGTGCGCAGGGCGGCCGCGTAGAGGTAGCGAAACCGCTCGTCGGGCGCCTCGAATTCACAAACGCCTTGCAGGGCCTGCCGCCAGGTGACCGGCGCCGTCTGTGGTGGCCGCGTCTCGGACAACAGCGGAACGCGGACGACCAGCTCGCGCGCCTGCCCCGCTTCGAGCCGGAACAGCGCTGCCGCCGTCGCCATGCCTACCTCGCACACCCCCGCCGTCTCATCCTCCCGGTCCCGGAGATGGATCGCCACATCGCCGGCACGGTAGTCCGCGACATGATGCCGCTGCGCCGGTGCACTGAAGGTCACCGCCTGCTCTCCATCGATGCTCCATCCCGTGCGCCCGGGCGAGAGTGCGGCCTGATGAATAAAGCTGATCCCCTCGGGGTTGTAGGGCCGCAGCGCCAGCACCAGCCACCCGTCGGTGTCGCAACGGGCGCCGAGCCGCAGCCGGCAGACCGGCAGCGCCGATTCGATCTGGACCGAGGCATGGCTGTCCAGGGCCAGACCGTCCTGTTCGGCCTGCGTGACCACCGCCAGGTCATCACCCATCTCCCAGCGCTGGCGCACCTGGCCGCTGCGCGAGGGCAACAGCCGGCGCCCGTCGTCCCCGATCACCCAGGCGTCCAGCGACCAGCCGTCGTAGTGGGGTGTGAGCAGGCCGCGGGGATCGACGATCGGCAGCGCGTCCACGTCGGGCAGGCCGATGGCCGTCCAGTTGCGGTGGGTGAGATTGACGTGGGTGATGGCGAAGGCGCGCGGCACGAAGGCGTCATCTTCCGGATCGAACTGGCGCTCGATCCAGTAGGGCCAGACCCAGTCGAGGTTGTGCTGGATGACCCGGGCATTGATCAGGCCGCGCGCATGGAACACCACCCCGGCGCGCAGCAGCTCAACAGGTTCCGCCACCTCGGCGGGCTGGGCGAAGCGATGCAGCCGCGCCAGCAACGCCACCGGATCCAGGAACCCATGGGCGCGGGCGATGCGGCGAATAAAAAACCGCCAGGGCAACCACTTTAACCACAGCATCACTTTCCTCCTTTCCCACCCTCTTCGGTGCACCTCGCCAACGCCCGGCGAGCCAGGCGATTGAGGTAAATCACGACCCCGACCGCGACCAGAAAACCGGCGCCGTACAGGCCCCATTCGAGCTGTGTGCGGTCTGTGTTGCGCATTCCGAGCGTGGCAATATCCGCGGCGATCGAGCCGAGATAGACGCTATGCACCGAGAACGGGATGATGCCGAGGAACGTGCCTCCGGTGAAACCCCGCAACGAGAACGGCGTGAGCCCGAAAAAATAGTTGGACAGCTTGAACGGGAAAAACGGCACCAGCCGGGTCAGCATGACGATCTTCCATCCCTGGGGTGCCAGTTCCTCGCTGACCAGCTTCAACCTGGCATGAGCCAAAATAAAGCGGGTGGCGCGCTCACCGAACAGATAGCGTGCTATCAGGAACGCGAGCATCGCACCGAGGGTCGTGCCAAACACAACATAGATCACGCCCTCCACCACGCCGAACACGAAACCGGCGCCGGTGGTGAACAGCACCCCGGGCAGCACCAGCACCACCACCAGCACCATGATCAGCATAAACAACAACGATGCCCAGGCACCCTGCGCGTCGATCCATTCGAGCAGTTGTAACACCTGTTCATGGGCATCGAAAGAAACCAGCACGCCGAGAGCGGCCGCGGCGAACAGGACGCTGATGATCATACCCCAGGCGGGCGAACTGTGTTTAGCCAACATGACCTGCTACCTGACCCCGTGCCTTTTGGCGGGTTCAAATTCAGTCGCGGCCCAGCCGGTGTCCAAACCATCCGGCGCGATGGCACCGCACTCCGCTTGCCGCTAATTGCGGCTGGGACAGCCGCACTCCCTCGATTATCGCTGCCCTTGTCGTAACCATCCGCAACAAGGTCCAGTAGCCGAACACGTTCACCGACTGCGCTTCGGCGACATGGAACTCCGTTTCCCGAACAAAGCGTTCCAGGGAGTAGTCGGCGCGAAAGCCCAAGGCCCGGAAGAGTGGTGCCAACCGTCTCTCCGCCCGCACGGCAGACGCGCATCATCTCGCTTACCAACCGTTCTGGGCCATGCACGACCGATGCCACGTACATGGCCACGACGCGGTCGAAGGCATCGTCGGGAAAATCCATGTGCTCCTAGGGTCTGTTGCGGGCGGCGTTCGCCAAACCAGAGGTCCGCGCCCAGAAGCAGGCCGAGTGTGGCGGCAATCAACAGAGCAAAGGCAATGATAAGCACTATGGGATCAGGCGTTAGCATGGTTTCTTGTTCTTGAGTGGCCTGCCTTCCGGAGCATGCTCACGCACTTTTTTGCGATGCCAGCTCCATGTGTATGCTGAGGGATAGTCACAGGAATTAATTCCCCCGGTTAAGAAAAAGTATAGCATGTGGGCGCTCCTGCGCATCCATGCACAGCAGGTGAGTATTCAGGTTGGTGCTAATCCAAACCGCTGGATCAGCGTCACCGCATGAGTTTTACTCATTCGAAGCAAATTCGGCACCTTCCCGTTTCACTGCTCATCTATCACTTGCGCAGAAATCTTCCAGGGCAATCTTTTCCCGCAATGACGATGAATTGAACAGCTCACACAATGCGCGGGAGATAATATCTCAGCCAACAATTACGCTCACACACTGCCAGAAAAAGGCCGCATTACCTGCTCAATAATCAACTACAAATGTCTTCACTATTTCGGTATGGTGCAAAAAGAGGCCAGCGCAGAGCTTGCCCGCGCTGCATTGCTTCATATGGGCGCTGAAGATCCGGAAATAGAAGTTGCATTGTAACATTTCCGGGATGACTATTATGGGCGAATCAACCGGAGTATGCGTGAAGAGTAAACGGGATACCAACAAACTACCCCGCAGCAAGCTGCAGGGAATTCAACCCATAGAGATTAAAAATAAAAGAAAAATACAATTTTTCTTTTCTGAATAATTCAGAAGTTCCTTACGAAAATATTTTCCGCAAATTACAGGTCATTACGGTAAGAATATTGTGACAACCATTTATTCCATACCCGGGTTTTCCGAGCCGGTCAGCTCACTCAGCCATTTGCTGCCGGCGGGCCTGTTTCTGGTGCTCGGTATTTTCCTTCTGTTTCACGGACGCAGCAATCGCAGTCGCATGCTCAGCCTCACGGTATTCGTCTTTTCTACGCTTTTCATGCTCGCCATGAGCGGTGTGTTTCATCTTCTGGAACCCGGCGGCAATGGCCGGGAAGTGCTGCAGCGGCTGGATCATGCTGCAATCTTCGTGCTGATCGCCGGCACCTTTACGCCAATCCATATTATTCTGTTCCGTGGCTGGCGACGCTGGGCCGTGCTGAGCCTGATCTGGCTGCTGGCCATCAGCGGCCTGACCCTGAAAACCATATTCTTTCATGATATGAACGAATGGCTGGGTCTGCTGTTCTATCTGGGACTGGGCTGGCTGGGGATTATTACCGCAATTCTGATATATCAGCGTTACCGCTGGCGCTTTCTACCGCTCCTGCTTGGCGGCGCTGCGGCCTATACGCTGGGGGCGCTGATTGATTTTTCCCGTCTCCTCGATCTGCTGCCCGGCGTGATCGGCCCGCATGAGTTGTTTCATGTTTTCGTCCTCGCAGGAATCGGCTGTCACTGGTATCTGGTTTACCGCATCAGCGATGCCCATCGCCATGGCCGTCTCTACCCGCATCCGCGCCCGCCATCCTTTTCACTGGAATAAGCATGCCGATTAAAATTGAAACACTCGACCACCTGGTGCTGACGGTCGCCGATGTCGAGCTCAGCTGTGAATTCTATGCCTCAATCCTGGGAATGGAAATCATCACCTTTGCAGGCGGGCGTAAGGCGCTGAAGTTCGGCAGGAAAAAAATCAACCTGCATCAGCAGGGAGCGGAATTTGAGCCGAAGGCCCGCCATCCCCTGCCCGGCTCTGCCGATCTGTGTTTCATAAGCACATCGGAGATGACGAATATCCTTCGCCACTTGAATGATTACGGAATTGAAATAGAACAAGGCCCCGTTCAGAGAAGCGGGGCCTGTGGCGCTATCGAGTCGGTATATATTCGAGACCCGGATCAGAATCTTGTCGAAATCGCCTGTTATCTCTGATTATTGATGGGTTTCACTTCGTTCTACCCATCCTACTCTATGTCCTCTGTAGGATGGGTAGAACGAAGTGAAACCCATCAATCCGTGCTCAAAACTCAGTCGAACGGATGGTTCAGAATAATGGTCTCGTTGCGATCCGGCCCGGTGGAGATGATATCCACCGGCACGCCGGTGACCTCTTCGATGCGTTTCAGGTAGGCGCGGGCATTGGCCGGCAGGGCATCATAGTCTTTTACGCCTACCGTGGATTCCTGCCAGCCCGGCATATCTTCATACACCGGCTCGCAGGTTTCGAAGGCCTCAGCACCTACCGGTGGGGTATCGCGCAGGCCATCGGCTGTTTTATAGCCGGTGCAGATGCGGATGGTATCCAGGCCATCCATGACGTCGAGCTTGGTGATGCACATGCCGCTGACGCTGTTGATCTGCGCTGAACGACGCAGGGCCACGGCATCGAACCAGCCGCAGCGGCGCGGCCGACCGGTGGTGGAACCAAACTCATGGCCTTTTTCCGCCAGGTGGTGGCCGGTTTCATCCAGCAGTGCCTCGCCGTCATACAGCTCGGTCGGAAAAGGACCGGAACCAACGCGGGTAGTGTAGGCCTTGGTGATGCCCAAAATGTAGTCGAAATAGCCGGGACCCATGCCGCTGCCAGTAGCCGCGCCGCCGGCAGTGGTATTGGAAGACGTTACATAGGGATAGGTGCCGTGATCGATATCCAGCAGCGCACCCTGCGCGCCTTCGAACATCACGTTCTCACCGTTGCTGCGGTACTGATGCAGCATAGCCGGAATATCAGCGATCAATGGCTGCAGAACATCGACCATGGCCATGCTCTCATCCAGCACCTGATTGAAGTCGACCGTGTCCGCCTTGAAATAGTTTTTCAGCGCAAAATTATGATAATCCAGCACTTCGCCCAGCTTGGCGGCGAAGCGCTCGCGATGAAACAGATCGCCCAGACGCAGACCACGGCGGGAGACCTTGTCTTCATAGGCCGGACCGATACCGCGACCGGTGGTGCCGATAGCCTTCTTGCCACGCGCGACTTCGCGAGCATGATCCAGGGCCACGTGATAGGACAGGATCAGCGGGCAGGCTTCACTAATGCGCAGACGTTCACGCACAGGCACGCCGCTTTCTTCCAGCATGATCAATTCCTTGAGCAGCGCTTCCGGCGACAGCACCACGCCATTGCCAATCAGGCACATGACGTTCTCGCGTAAAACACCCGAGGGAATCAGATGCAGCACGGTTTTCCTGCCGTCGATGACCAGTGTGTGGCCGGCATTGTGTCCACCCTGGAAGCGCACTACTGCGCTGGCGCGGTCGGTAAGCAGGTCAACGACCTTGCCCTTGCCTTCATCACCCCACTGGGTGCCGATAATAATAACGTTTTTACCCATAGTTCAACCCAACTTTATATATTCAAAAATTTATTATAATTACAGATACGATTATCAATCACAGCCCAGTAGGCTGGGCGCAATTTAAAAATATCAGACCAGGCTGTTGGGCTTCATTTTATTCAGCCCAACCTACTTGACTACTTAACAGACCAGCCTTTGCCATCCTTTACAATTTCACGCGTACATCCCATCTCAGACGCGCCGCCTTTCTGTCCCGGCAGGGCCTGAATAACGCGCTCGCCCTGCGAGCGCAGTTTACTGATCAAGGTGATCAGATCCGTATTGTTATCAGCCGGAGCAAAAATCGCGCTGCGAACTTCTTCTGTTTCCGGTACGGTTTCGATCAATACTTTCAGATCGGTACTGAAACCGGTAGCCGAACGCGCACAGCCAAAGACCTCGCCAATGTCGTCATAACGTCCACCCTGGGCAATCGCCAGTCCGCGGCCGGGAACATAGGCGGCAAACACCACGCCGGTGTGATAATGATACCCTCGCAGTTCGGCCAGATCGAAGTGCAGATTCAAATCAGGCTGGCGCTGCCGGAGTCCATCGGCAATCGCAGCGAGGTTTTTCAACGCGGCATTCACGACTTCACCGGCTGCCCGTAACTGCTGTCCTGCCTGTTGCAGAACCTCTTCGCCGCCATTCAGATCGACCAGCGCCAGCAGCATACCGGCAATACTGTTATCCAGTTTCCAGTTAGCAAGGCAGGCTTCGATTTCTGTTCTGGCTTTGCGCTGCAGGGCGTCAAATAACTCCGACTCCTGCGCCGGACTGAGTCCGGCCTGCTCGGCCAGGCCCCGGTAAATGCCGACATGGCCCAGATCGATGTAAGGCTCTGCGATGCCGGATTGATGCAGGGTTTCAATCATCAGGCAGAGAATCTCAACGTCACTCTCCACGCCGCTGTGGCCATATAACTCAGCGCCGAGTTGCAGCGGACTACGGGAGCCGGCAAAACTGTCAGGGCGTGTTTTAATCACACTACCCATGTAACACAGGCGCAGGGGCGCATCCTGTTGCAAATGACGCGCGGCAATACGGGAAACCTGGGGTGTCATGTCGGCGCGAATGCCCATCATGCGACCGCTAAGCTGATCGGTCAGCTTGAACGTCTGCAGATCCAGATCGTTGCCCGTGCCGGTGAGCAGGGATTCCAGATATTCGATGAACGGCGGCATCACCAGCGCATAGCCCCAGCTATCATAGATATCCAGCAGCCTGCGCCGCAACGCTTCCAGTGCGCGAGCCTGGCGCGGCAACACTTCCTCGATACCTTCCGGCAACAGCCAGCGTTCGTCTTTCATGATCAGCCTTTAAATCAGCCTTTGAAAAAATATAACAGCAGCGCGCCAGCCGCCATGCTTATCAGTCCTATACTGCGCAGGACGCGATCATCCATCTGGCTGATGGTTAGCATGGTCTGCCGGAAGTTACGCGGACTCAGCGCCGGCATCAGTCCTTCGATCACCAGCACCAGCGCCACTGCCGTCAGTAAATACTCGATCATTCTAAATTATTATTTGCCACTGGCATCCTTGAAATACCTGAAGAACTCGGAATCCGGCTCCAGCACCATCACATCACCTTCACGGCCCATCGATGAACGATAGGCGTTGAGACTGCGATAGAAAGAGAAGAATTCCGGATCCTTGCTATACGCTTTGGCATAAATTTCCGAGGCCCTGGCATCGCCGCCACCGCGCAGTTGCTGGGCTTCTTTATAGGCATTAGCCAGGGTTACGGTACGCTGGCGATCCGCATCGGCGCGAATGCGCTCCGCCGCTTCCGCACCACGGGAACGCAGATCCTTGGCCACACGGGTGCGTTCAGCTTCCATACGCTGGTACACCGATTCGCTGATGGTCGCGGTGAAGTCGATGCGCTTGACCCGTACATCCACCACCTTGATGCCGAACCTGCTCAATTGATTGTTGGCCTTGTTGGTTACATCATCCATGACCATTGCCCGCTCACCTGAAATGACTTCCTGAATATTGCGATTACTGAATTCACCACGCAGACCTTCATTAATGGTGGTATAGATGCGTTCCATGGCCTTGCGCTCATTTCCACCCATGGCTGTGTAATAGGTGCTGACATCGTTAATTCGCCATTTGACGAAGAAATCCACGTTAACGTTTTTCTTCTCCTTGGTCAGATAGTTGGCGGGCCGCGCATCCAGGGTCAGGGTGCGCTTGTCAAACTTCTTCACGTTATTGACAAACGGCATCTGGAAATGCAGTCCCGGCTGATAATCAGCCTTGACGATTTCACCCAGCCTGAACTTGATTGCCAGCTCACGTTCGTTCACGGTGAATACCGAAGACAGAAACAGTATAACGGCGATGGCGATAACGACCAGGATGCCAATTTTAGAACTGTTCATTAGCGTACCTCCCGGCTGCGCAGCCGTTCACTGAAGCGGTTGTCACGGGTAGACTGCGGCGCTCTTCTGCGCGTAGTCGTCGGCGTGCTGCTGACATCACTTTCAACCACCGACGGCTGGCGTGAAATAATTTTATCCAGTGGCAGGTACATCAGGTTGTTGCTGTTCTTCACATCCAGCATCACCTTGCTGGAACCAGCCATGACTTCTTCTAACGCATCCAGATACAGACGCTCTCGGGTCACTTTTGGCGCCTTCTTGTATTCACCCAGGACTTTAAGAAAACGCTCGGTTTCACCTTCGGCGTGGGCGACCACTTCTGCCTCATAGGCCCTGGCTTCCTCTACCACGCGCGCGGCCTTACCTCGCGCTCTTGGCAGTACGTCATTGGAATAAGCCTCGGCTTCGTTGATCTGGCGCTGCTTGTCCTCGCGCGCTTTAATCGCATCATCAAAAGCCTGCTGCACCTGTTCGGGCGGCTGGGCATCCTGCATATTCAGGTTGACCACAGTGATGCCGGTGGCGTAACTGTCAAGGATTTTCTGAATCAGTTCGCTGACGCCAGCGGCCACTGCAACACGACCTTCAGTGATGACAAAGTCGAGTTTGTTCTTGCCAACAATTTCACGTACGGCACTCTCCGTCGCCTGGCGCAGAGTTAAATCAGGATCGCGTACATTGAACAGGAAGTCGCGCGCATCCTTGACCTTGTACTGGACGGTGAATTTGATGTCGATGATATTCTCATCCTGGGTCAGCATCAGGGCCTCATCGGAGGTATGCCCGAGGTTGACGCTGCGAATATCTTCCACGTCTACGATTTCAACACTCTGAATGAAACGTGGATACCAGTGTGGTCCCGGGTCGGTAATCGAATTGAAGGCGCCGAACTGCAGCACCACACCCTGCCTGCCCTGATCGACGATATAGATACCAGACAATCCCCAGATAACGAGCAGCACCGCCGCGATCGCGCCCATGCCGATCGAACCGGCATTGCCGCTAGAAGCGCCGCCACCGGCGCCAGAACCGCCCTTGCCGCCAAACAGCCCGCCGAGCCTGGCCTGCAGCTTCTTGATGAATTCATCCAGATCGGGGGGACCCTGATTGGGGCGGTTGCCCCAGGGATCTTTGTTTCCTGAACCACCGGGTTCGTTCCAGGCCATGTCATGACTCCGTAGATTTAGTTGATATTGCAAATTGGGGTAACAGATTCAGATACCGAAATATCTACTGTCACATAAGGGATGGATTCTATGGGGCTTCGCCCATAACCGCAAGGCGGGGATTTTGATCGATACCAATTATATGTCCTGTAAGATCTTCATGTTTGTCCAGAATCTGCCATTCGTTGGCAGGCAACTCCACCTTGATAATCCAGTTGCCCTGCGCGTCTACTGATTCCTGTAGAATCTGGCCTCGCTCGTACAACCGCGCACGCAGGCGTCCTTCAGCCGTAGACAACTGCAGATGCCGGATGATACAGCCCCGATCCAGCACTTCGACAATGGCCTCACGCAACAGCTCCAGTCCCTGACCAGTCAGGGCCGAGATCCAGACCCGTAGCGGGCGGCCTTCACCATCCCGTTCAATTCGTGGTTTAACATCCGTTAATTGATCGATCTTGTTGTACACCAGCAACTGCGGCCTGTCCTGGGCGCCAATTTCTTCCAGCACCTGGTTAACCTGTTCCATCTGCTCCGACCGTTCCTCACTGGCGGCATCCACCACATGCAGCAGCAAATCCGCGTCCCGGGTTTCCTGCAGGGTGGAGCGGAAAGCCTCGACCAGATCGTGGGGCAAATGACGAATAAAACCGACCGTATCCGCCAGCACAACAGACTGGCCACCGGACAGATCCAGCCGCCGCAGAGTCGGATCAAGTGTCGCAAACAGCTGATTAGCAACCATCACATGCGCGTTCGTCAGCGCATTGAACAGGGTGGACTTGCCCGCATTGGTATATCCGACCAGCGAGACTGTCGCAAGTTCCGCCCGCCTGCGTGCGCGCCGCCCCTGCTCCCGCTGCCGCCGAACTCGGGTCAGGCGTTTATTGAGCTGGCGAATGCGATCCCCAAGCAGGCGACGATCGGTTTCCAGCTGGGTTTCACCCGGTCCGCGCAGGCCGATACCGCCTTTCTGTCGTTCCAGGTGCGTCCAGCCACGCACCAGCCGCGTCGACAGATGCTGGAGCTGGGCCAGTTCCACCTGTAGCTTGCCTTCATGGGTGCGCGCCCGCTGGGCGAAGATGTCCAGAATCAGACCGGTGCGATCCAGCACCCGGCACTGGAACAACTGTTCCAGGTTGCGTTCCTGCACCGGGCTCAGGGCATGGTTAAACAGCACCACATCGGCCTGTTCACGCTCCACGCAGGCGCGCACCTCTTCGGCCTTGCCGGTGCCAGCAAAATAACGGGAATGGGGGGAAGTACGCGAACCGGTAATGGTCACCACCGGCTCGGCGCCGGCGGATATCACCAGTTCACGGAATTCACGCAGATCTTCACGGTTCAGATCAGAATACAGGTCGAGATGGACAAGTACTGCCCGCTCGCCCTTTTGTGGACGTTCAAACAAGCAGTATCATCTCCGGTAAAGACACACGGATCAGATATTACCCTTGTCGCCGCTATCGTGGCCACCGTTATGCCCTACGTTATCGGCGGTTGACAGTTTGACATTACGCGCCGGCACGACAGTGGAAATAGCATGTTTGTAGACCATCTGGCTGACGGTGTTTTTCAACAACACCACAAACTGATCAAAGGATTCAATCTGTCCATGCAATTTGATTCCGTTTACTAAAAAGATCGAAACGGGAATACGCTCTTTCCTCAGCGCGTTCAAAAAAGGATCT
>JASBUE010000056.1 GCA_030148045.1 Candidatus Tenderia sp. | reverse complement strand
TTGAATTTGCCGGCGGTTTGCATGGGGCTTAGCGAAATGCTCAAGTTCCTCGGTCAATCACCGATAGCTGAAGTACGTTCTTGAATATTGCAAGGATCTCCACCAGAGTCGAGGGATGTTATGAGGATCAATATTTCTACCAAAATCGGGGGTGTCGTGCTGGGGTTGGGCGGGATGCTGCTTGTCAGCGCCGGGGCCGGGTATTACGCCGCCAGCAAGCTGTCCGAAGGACTGGAATACGTTACCACTGTCGCTTGGGATGCCGCGAACGGCTCCATGGAAGGGACGATTGCGTTGCAGGATCAGATCATCGCCATCGACGCCTTTATCCAGGAAACCGACCTCGCCAGGATGAAGCAGCTGAAACAGCGCATTGAAGAGGATATCGCCCAAGAAGAGGCGGCGATTTCGCGCATGGTGAAAACCGGGTTGTTCGACGAGAAGGCAATCGCCGAATTCAAACAAGTGCGTGAGCAGTTTGCCGGTGCGCGTAATGAACTGATCGAGTCGGTGGAAAAGGTCCGCGTCGTTTCAAATGGCGACACCATTCGTGCTATGTATGCCGCCCAGCAGAAACTGGCGGAAACGGTCGAGACGCTGCTTGGCTCCCTCGAAAAGATGGAGCAACTGGGTGCTGGCAAGGTGGAAAGCTATCATTCCGAGCTTAAAAGCGTGCAGGCGTTTTCGTTCAGTGTATTGACCACGACGGTGGTGGTGGGTGTGATACTGGCCGTCCTGGCCTTTCTGATGATCGTGACCACCGTTATCAAACCCATCAGACAGATTGCCGCCAGCTTTGTCGAAATCGCCGAGGGCGAGGGCAACCTGACCATCGCCCTGCCTGAAAAGGGCAATGACGAAATTACCGCTGTGTCCCGCGGCTTCAATCTGTTTGTGGCCAAGACACGCCAGACGATTCAAGAGGTTATCGCCGCCTCCGGCCAGATCAATAGCTCGATTCAGGAGCTGTCCGCCATCAACAGCCAGACCAATACCGCGCTGGGCCGGCAGCAGCAGGAGACCGATCAGGTGGCCACCGCCATGAACCAGATGGTCGCCACGGTGCAGGAGGTGGCGCGCAATGTCAGCGACGCCGCCCAGGCCGCCAATCAGGCCAATGAAGAATCCAATAACGGTCAGGAGACTGTCAACACGGCGATTAGCAAGATCGATCGCCTGGCCAACGAGGTTCAGCAGGCGGCCGAGGTGCTGCATCGGGTCGAAGAAGACAGCCAGAAGGTCGGTACCGTGCTCGACGTGATCAAGGATATTGCCGAACAGACCAACCTGTTGGCACTCAACGCCGCCATCGAAGCGGCCCGCGCCGGTGAACAGGGGCGCGGCTTCGCCGTGGTGGCCGATGAGGTGCGGACCCTGGCGGGACGTACCCAGCAGTCCACCGAGGAAATCCAGAAGATGATCGAAAACCTGCAGTCCGGCACCCGCGAGGCGGTGGACGTGATGGAGCGCGGCCAGCAAATGACCGGCGAGACCGTGGATCAGGCCAACAAGGCCGGTGAGGCGCTGCAGGCCATCGCCGCCGCCGTGGCCACCATCACCAACATGACCACCCAGGTGGCCAGTGCCGCGGAAGAGCAGAACGCCGTGGCTGAGGAAATCAACGCCAATATCGTCAATATCAGCAACTTGGCCAACGAGACCACCGAGGGCGCGCAGCGTTCAAGTTCGGCCGCCGATCAAATGGCTCAGCTGGCCGATCAGCTGCAGAAAGCGGTTTCCCGTTTCAAGGTCTAGTCCGCATTTCTCACGCCCCTGCTACTGCGACGGCCCAATGGCATGCGCTGAGCGGCTTTCACTCCGTCGGGGTGCTCGACATAGTGTCGACTATGCCTGCGCGCCCCTCAGTCATGAAAGCCGCTCATCACGCACCCTTGAACCGTCTCGCTACGAACGGGTGTGAGAAATGCAGGAGCCTATCGGTAGCCGAGGGCTCCTGGTTATATTGGAGACCGGCGGTCCCTGGTCAGGGTCGCGATGATGGCGCAGCGATCCCGGCCGGAGACGTTTTTCCTGCAGGCCTTGATCAGTTTGGTCAGTTCACGCTGTATGGCGCACAGGTCATCGATGCGTTGTTGAATGACTTCCTGCTTGTATTCCGCAAGCGTACGCGCTTCATTGCAATCCCCGTCATTCAGGGAGAGCAAATCCGTGATTTCATTGAGGCTGAAGCCGAGTTCCTGGGCGCGCTTGATGAATCGGATGCGCTCCACCATGGGGGGCGGGTAGCGGCGGTAGCCTTGCGCCGGTTTCACCGGTTCATCGATCAGGCCGATACGCTGGTAGTAGCGGATGGTTTCCACATTGACGCCGGCGGCCTTGGCGAGACGGCCGATGGTCAGGCCGGTTGTTCGGTTTGCGCTCATATGTCATTCCCCTCACGACGACAACGACTCCGAAGCATGGATGGTGTCCCCACCCTACACCGGAATCTTCTTTTTTTGGAACCTCCGCAGACAAAATATGCGCCTGGGGATGGTTTCCCGCGGGGTGATCAGGGCAGCATGGATTCGAGATCGGAAGCGCCGGTGGGATAGGCAAAGGTGGCATAGGCGAGATCCGAGGCCTTGAGCCCGGTGCGCATGGCCATGCCAAACAGGTTGACGATTTCCACCGCATCTGGCCCGACCACATGGGCGCCGAGCACCCTGTCACTCGCTTCCTCCACAAGCACTTTGAAGGCGTAGCAGGACTCGTTGACGCGCCGGGCGCTGTACCAGTGCGGCACCGATTGGTGCTTCACGCGATAGTCCAGTCCCTGGGCTTTAGCTTCGGCTTCCAGCAGCCCGACCCGAGCGAGCGTCGGCACAGTGAATACCGCCGTTGGGATTCCCGAGTAATCGACGGTTTTATGGTTGCCTTCGATCAGGTTGGTTGCGACCGCGTTGGCCTAGATCGCCGCGATGGGGGTCAGTGGTAGCGGCGGCGCACCGGCATCGCCGGCGACGTAGACTGCGGGGTTGGACACGCTTTGCAGGTGCTCGCTGCGTCTGATCCGCATGTTTTCGTGTTCGATCTTGCCCGTGGTGAGGTCCAGATCGGCCAGCGTGGGGACGCGGCCGCCACTATGCACGACCTGATCCGCGGCGAGGGTGATATTTCCGTCCGGCCCCGCCGCGTGAACCACATAACCGTGGTCCTGCCGGGTGACCGCCTTGGCTTCGTGGCCGCACAGCACACGGATCCCGAGTGCCTCACTGCGCTTGACCAACGCAGCGACGAGATCCGGATCGAAGTGCTTGAGCGGACGCGGCCCGCGATTAAGGATAACAACCTCGGCGCCGGCGCGTGCGGCCACGTGGGCGAACTCGAAACCGATAAATCCGCCGCCGATCAGCACGAGTCGCTGCGGCAGCGCCTCCAGTTCAAGAAAAGCATCGCTCGGCATCAGGTGTTCGGCGCCGTCGATCGGCAGCCGCGCGGGTTCGGCGCCGGCGGCAATCACGATGTGTTTCGCCGCCAGTGTCTCATTGCCGATTTCAACCTGGTTCGGTCCTGCAAGGCGGGCCTTGCCGTGGAAGGTGGCGATGCCCTGTTTCCGATACATTCGCTCGCGGTTCGCCGGTACCGGGTCCGTGAACGAACGCTTGAAGCGCTGCAGCGCCGCCCAGTCGATGCTCGCGTGACCCTCGATGACATCGATATCCGCCATGCGGTCCAGACCATCCATCACCTCGGCGGCGGCCACCAGCATCTTTTTGGGGTCGCAACCGCGCAGCGCGCAGGTACCACCGAACGGGCGATGATCGATGACCGCCACCCGCCAGCCGGCGGCGCGGCAGCGCGTGGCCGTGACGGTGGCGGCGGTGCCGGTACCGATTACAACGAGATCGAACTGATGTGCCATGTCGTCCTCCTTTGATCTTGTGCGGGTGTCTCCCCGCACGATGAAAACGCTTGCGAGCATGGGCAGCGGATGGGTGGGTCATTGGCGAGCGCAACGGCACCACGCCGACGTAGCAAGCGCCGGCAACGGCGGAGCTCCTTGGAGCAATGATTTTTTAGCGTCTTCAGACTCATCCGGCACAACAGGAGAGCTGTGTGACATCCCGGGTGAAGGTCTGGGCGCAGAGCTTGAGGCCTTCCACCATGGTCAGGTAGGGGAAGAGCTGATCCGCCAGTTCCTGCACCGTCATGCGGTTACGGATGGCCAGGGCGGCGCTCTGGATGATCTCCCCGCCTTCCGCTGCCAGCACCTGGCAACCGAGAAGCCTGCCGCTGTCTTGCTCCGCCACCAGCTTGATGAAGCCCCGGGTATCGAAGTTGGCCAGCGCGCGGGGGACGTTTTCCAGCGCCAGCGTGCGCGTTTCCGTGCCGATGCTGCGCTCGTTGGCCCGGCGTTCGGAGAGGCCCACGGTGGCGACCTGTGGATCGGTGAACACCACCGCCGGCATGGCGGAGAGATCCAGTGCCGCATCACCGCCGGTCATATTGACGGCGGCGCGGGTCCCGGCCGCGGCGGCGACGTAGACGAACTGCGGCTGATCGGTGCAATCGCCGGCCGCGTAGATGTGCTCGACCGAGGTGCGCAGGTGATCGTCAATGACGATGGCGCCGTTGCGCCCGGTTTCGACACCAGCCTTGTCGAGATCCAGTCGATCGGTGTTGGGCCGGCGGCCGCTGGCCACCAGCAACCGGTCGCATCGGATCTCGCCGGCCTTCGATGGCAGGATGAATCCCTTGCCATCATGCGCCACCGCATCGGGCAGGGTGTGCAGCAGGACGTGCGCGCCTTCTTCCTTGAGTATTTTTCTCAGCGCCTCGCCGATGGCGGGGTCTTCCTTCGAGAGCAAGGTGCTGCGCGCCATAATTGTCACCCGACTGCCCAGGCGCAGGAAGGCCTGGGCCAGCTCCAGCGCCACCACCGAACCGCCGATCACCACCAGGTGGGCGGGGATCTCGCTCGCGACCAATGCCTCGGTGGAGGTCCAGTAAGGCGTATCCTTAAGGCCCGGAGTGTCGGGAATAGCTGGCCTGGCACCGGTGGCAATCAAGATGCGATCCGCCGCCACGGTGGTTTCCGACCCGTCGGTGGCGGTCACGGTCAGAGTGTGGGGATCGGCGAAGCGCGCCCAGCCTTTTAGCAGATGAATGTCGGGATGGCTCGCCAGGATGCTTTCGTATTTGGCGTGGCGCAGCTCTTCAACGCGGGCCTGCTGCTGGCGGACCATCGTGGCGCGGTCGATGCGCGGCCGGTTCGGCGGAACGCCGTCGAAGCCGTGGTGCGCTTGCAGGTGCGCAACATGCGCGCCACGGATCAGGATCTTCGAGGGCACGCAGCCGACATTGACGCAGGTGCCGCCGATCACATCGCCCCCTTCGATGAGGGTCACCCGCGCGCCTGCCTCGGCGGCCTTGATGGCGGCGGCGAAGGCGGCGGAACCGGTGCCGATGATCGCCACTTTCAGAGCGGCGTTAACCATGGTGTCTGTATTGTCATCGTGCCCGCTGGGCAGACGCGCGCCATAACCCTTGGTTTTCACGGCCGCGAGCAGCCGGCCGGTTTCGATGGAACCCGTGGTTTCAATCCGTGCCGTTGCGTCCTCGTAGGACACCTCGGCCTTGATGCCGGGCAGGGCGTTCAGTGTCTTCTGTATGGCTTGTGCGCAATTGCCGCAGGTCATGCCGGTGATTTGCAAGGTGATGGCGGACATGAAAAAGGCTCCGGTGATTGATGGCGGTTACCGGGCTTTCAGCGCGGCGGGATAGCCGGCATCGGATGTTGCCCGCGTGAGCGCCTCGATATTGGTCTTCGACGTATCGAAAGTCACGCTTGCCCACCCTACACCCTCGCCTTCGTATTTCGCCTCGGCCTTGATGACCCCGGGCACCTTCTCCAGGGCCTTGCGCACGGTTATGGGGCACATGTTGCAGGTCATGTTCTTGACATCCAGCGTGACGGTTTTCTGCTCCGCCGCCCCGGCCGCCTGGAGCGTCGGCGCGGCGAACCATGACCCGGCAAACACCAGGCTAAAGATGAGTACGAAGCTTGCAATTCGAAACATCTGTCTTCTCCTTACTTAAAAATCGTTGGTTAACCCAGTAGTGCCGGGCCGTACCAGGGGAAGGTGATGAGCGCGGCGAGAATCACCGTCACCACCCAGAATACGAGGCGCTGGTTGCGGCGTGTGACCGGATTGGCGCAGGGTTTGCCCGCCTCGCAGGCCTCGGGCACGAGATACAGTTTTCGAAACGCCAGTGTAAGAAATACCAGGGTCACGCCGATGAAAATGGGGCGGTACGGCTCCAGCGCGGTGAGATTGCCGATCCAGGCGCCGCTGACGCCCAGCATCAGCAACACGAAGGGGCCGACGCAGCAGATCGAGGCGCCGACCGCGGCGACCGCCGCAGCGATGAGCGAACGATTCTTTGTTGCGGTGGAACCCGCCATGATTCTCTCCTCATCTATTCAACCTCTGAACAAAGCATAAACACCGTACCCGCGTACGGAGTCAAGCGGCCGATTGTCTTAGGGCCTGTTATTAACCCGGCTCCCATTGGCCTTCGGTCAATGGCGGCACATCCCTGTGCCGCGTATTAACCCGGCAATGTTTATTGCCGGATTAATAACACTAATTTCGAAGCAGCGCCGTTGTTGTTTGTCGGGGCGATCCGATAAAATGTCGCACTACTCACGGCGTTTGCAACAAGGAGCAGGCCATTGAGATTCGACGTGTTCAACGGTGACGCGGATGGTTTGTGCGCACTGCAGCAATTTCGTCTCGCCTTCCCCGGCGAGAGTCGGCTGGTGACCGGGGTGAAGCGTGATATCGCCCTGCTGAAAAAGGTGGACGCCGCCGACGGTGATGAGGTCAATGTCTTCGATATTTCGCTGGACAAAAACCGTGAGCCACTGGAAGCCCTGCTGGCCAGGGGTGTACAGGTGAGATATTTCGATCACCACTATGCCGGTGACATTCCAGGCGACGGCAAGCTTGATGCCCACATCGATACCGCATCGGACACCTGTAGCGCCCTGATCGTGGATCGCTTCCTTGAGGGCAGGTATCGCGCCTGGGCCGTGGTGGGTGCCTTCGGCGACAACTTCGATGACAGTGCCCGCCAAGCAGCCGCGGGGCTGAGGCTGGATGACACCCAACTGGCGTTGTTGCGTGATCTCGGCAACTTTCTCAATTACAACGGTTACGGTGCCGTGGTGGCCGATCTGCATTTTGATCCGGCCGCGCTGGCCGTGCGCATGCAGCCCTATGCCGATCCCTTGCAGTTTATCGAGCAGGAGCGCGAGGTGTTTGAGACCCTGCAGACCGGTTCGCGCGAAGACTTTGCCCGCGCCGAGGCCACCCGGCCGGAAATCAAAACCGACCAGGTGGCGGTCTACCTGTTCCCCGCCGAAGCCTGGGCGCGACGTGTCTCCGGGGTGTTCAGCAACCATCTGGCGACGGCCAATCCCGATCGCGCCCATGCGCTGCTGACCGAATTGCCCCAGGGCGGGTATATCGTCAGTGTGCGCGCGCCGTTGAATAACAAGCGTGGCGCCGACTAGCTGTGCCGCCGGTTTCCCACCGGCGGAGGGCGCAAGGCCGCCGCCGGCATCAATGAGTTGCCCGCCGACATGTATGATGAGTTTGTTGCCGCCTTCAAATCGATCTATGCTTGACGATATGAAGATTTTTGATTATCGGGGCATTTATTAAGCAAGCCGACATCGCGTTACAGGACACGCTGTAAATACCTCCCTGTACGCTCGACGGCCGCATCCCTGCGGCCAACGGTCCGGTAACGCGATGTCGGCTTGCTTCCGCACACATCAGTAAGAGGGTTACCCATGTCGACACACTATTCCCACATCCTGCTGGCCACCGATCTGCTGGATGACGCCGAGGCGGTGGCCGACAAGGCCAAACACTTGGCCGCCTTGGAGCAGGCCAAGCTGAGTGCCATCCACGTGGTCGAGAGTCTGCCGCTGTATTTCGGTAACGAACTGGTGCTGCCCGAGACCCAGGAGATCGAACGTCAACTGGTGGAACGCGGTGAAAAGCGCATGGCGGAGCTGTGTCAGCGGCTCGGTATTCCGGCGTCGGAAGGATATGTGGAGCTGGGTGTCACCAAGCAGATGATCATCGACTTTGCCGAGGGGAAGGGTGTGGATCTGATCGTCATCGGCAGTCACAGCCGTCACGGTTTGGCGCATCTGCTCGGTTCCACCGCCAGGGGCGTGGTGAACTCGGCCAAGTGCGATGTGCTGGCGGTGCGGGTGGGTACTGGTTGATGTAGGGCGCGTGTCCCGACGAGAAAACGCTGGACAAAAAAGGCCGCCTGGAAATCCCGGGCGGCCTTTTCAATCTGAATTTAACGTTCCAGGTATTGCAGCTTGCCTTCCACGCCGTTCCATTCGTCGGCATCGGGCGGGGCGTCCTTCTGCTCGGCCAGCACCGGCCATTGCTGGGCCAGTTCGGCGTTCAGGGCGACGAACTGCTGCTGATCCTCGGGCACGTCGTCCTCGGCGAAGATGGCGTTGGCCGGACACTCGGGCTCGCACAGGGTGCAGTCGATACACTCTTCCGGATCGATGACCAGGAAGTTGGGGCCTTCATGAAAACAGTCGACCGGGCAGACATCCACACAGTCGGTGTATTTGCACTTGATGCAGTTTTCGGTCACGACAAAAGTCATAGTTTCTTCCTTAGTTTCTCAGTGCTTCGGTCAGGGCCTATTATACGTCGCCGGGCGCTGTTGAACAGAGAGCGGATAAACACACTATAGCAACTGTTTGAGTTGATAGAGTTGATCCAAAGCCTCGCGCGGTGTCAGGTTGTCCGGGTCGAGGTCGGCCAGTTTTTCGGCGGCGGGGTGGGGGCGTGTTTCGAACAGACCCAGTTGCGGTTCGGGGGCGGCATTGATGGGTTTCGTGTTTACTGCGCTGTTCTCCAGCTGCATCAAGCGTGCCTTGGCTGCCTCGATCACCGGACGCGGCACACCCGCCAGGGCGGCCACCTGCAGGCCGTAGCTCTGATTGGCAGGGCCTTCCTTGACGGCATGCAGAAAGACGATGCTGTCTTCGTGCTCCACCGCGTCGAGATGGACGTTGACCACGTTATCGTGGTGCTCGGGCAGGGTGGTGAGTTCGAAATAGTGGGTGGCAAACAGGGTGAAGGCCTTGACGTTCGCAGCCAGGTGTTCGGCGCAGGCCCAGGCCAGCGACAGGCCGTCGAAGGTGCTGGTGCCGCGGCCGATCTCGTCCATCAGGATCAGGCTCTGTTCGGTGGCGTTATGGAGGATGTTGGCGGTCTCGGTCATCTCCACCATGAAGGTGGAACGGCCACCGGCCAGGTCGTCCGAGGCGCCGATGCGGGTGAAGATGCGGTCGATGGGGCCGATCACCGCCCGCTCGGCCGGGACGAAGCTGCCGATGTGGGCCAGCAGGGTGATCAGGGCGGTCTGGCGCATGTAGGTGGACTTACCGCCCATGTTGGGGCCGGTGATGACGAGCATGCGGCGCTGGGCATCCAGGCGGGTGTCGTTGGGGACGAAGGGGTCCTCCAGGTTCTGTTCCACCACGGGGTGGCGGCCGCCGACGATCTCCAGGCAGGGGGCATCGATCAACTCCGGCTTGACGAGATTGAGGCTGTCGGCGTGCTCGGCCAGGTTGGCCAGCACATCCAGTTCGGCCAGGGCGGCGGCGCTGGTCTGCAGCTCGCCGAGGTGGGGGATGAGGTCTTCCAATAATTGATCATAGAGCGCCTTCTCGCGCGCCAGCGCGCGTTCGTTGGCGCTCAGCACCTTGTCCTCGAAGCCCTTCAGCTCCGGGGTGATGTAGCGTTCCACCCCCTTCAATGTTTGGCGGCGGATATAATCGGCCGGCACCTTGTCCGACTGGGTCTTGCTCACCTCGATGTAATAGCCGTGCACCCGGTTGTAGGCCACCTTGAGGTTGGTGATGCCGCTGCGCTCCCGTTCACGGATCTCCAGGTCGATGAGGTATTGGCCGGCGTTCTCGCTTAAGGCCCGCAGTTCGTCCAGTTCGCTGTCGAAGCCGGGGGCGATGACGCCGCCGTCGCGGATCACCACCGGCGGGTTGTCGATGACGGCCTTGTGCAGCAGTTGGCTCAGGTCGGGGTAGTCACCCAGGCGGGTGACGGTTTCCTGAAGCTGGGGCGAGTCCAGCTGTTCGACACTGGCGCGCACCTAGGGCAGCAGGGTAAGGGTATCGCGCAGCTGGGCCAGGTCGCGCGGGCGGGCCGACTTGAGGCCGATGCGGGCCAGGATGCGCTCCATGTCGCTGATGCCGCGCAGGACTTC
>JASBUE010000046.1 GCA_030148045.1 Candidatus Tenderia sp. | reverse complement strand
CGAATGCAAGCAGCATGCGGTGGCCAGTGAGAGGGTGCTGGTCACCACGCTGACCAAGCGCATGGCAGAAGACCTGACCGAGTACTTGGCGGAACACAATGTACGGGTACGTTATCTCCATTCCGGCATCGATACCGTCGAACGGGTCGAGATCATTCGCGACTTGCGTTTGGGGGAGTTCGACGTGCTGGTGGGCATCAACCTGCTGCGCGAAGGGCTGGATATTCCCGAGGTGTCGCTGGTCGCCATCCTCGATGCGGACAAAGAGGGTTTCCTGCGTTCCGACCGTTCCTTGATCCAGACCATCGGCCGGGCCGCACGCAACCTCAACGGCAGGGCGATTCTCTATGCCGACAAGGTGACCGGCTCCATGAAACGGGCCCTCGATGAAACCGAACGGCGACGCGAAAAACAGATCGCCTACAATGCACAGCACGGCATCACGCCGCAGAGTGTCAAACGCCGGGTCGCGGATATCATGGAAGGCGCCTACGGCAGCATGCACGGCAACGCCAGGCAGTACGCCAGGGTGGCGGAGGAGGTGGGCGAATACGCCGCCATGTCGCCCAGTGAATTGGGCAAGAAGATCAAACAGCTGGAACAGCAGATGTATGAACATGCGCAAAACCTCGAGTTCGAGGAGGCTGCCCGGCTACGCGACCGGATCAAGCGTATTCAGGATGCCGGCATGGGATTGGCCGAACACGGCGCGTTATAGCCGGAGAATTGAATCAAAAGAAGGCTGGTCATTGCCGACCAAACTCGGCTGTATTCACGGACAGGGATTCAGTATCAGCCCATCCGCTGGCGGCGGATCAGTTTATGCGGGTGATATCGCCACCGCTGAAGGGAGGGTACGCCGGCACCGGAGGTCTCTCTCTGTCTCGACTACACCGGCGATGAGGCAGGGGGCCATCTCTGCAGCAACCGGTCTTGGCGGTTGGGATCGTCCAAACGCCGGTCGGCGGCGGCCAGGCACCCGGTTCGGGCGTATTTGTTTGGCGATGTCGTGCCGGCGCATGAAAACCAAGCCTTGCATTTTGGCAACGATCCCGGTATCTTAGCGCCCTCTTCAGGCGCGTAGCTCAGTTGGTTAGAGCACCACCTTGACATGGTGGGGGTCGGTGGTTCGAGTCCACTCGCGCCTACCAGCCACTGAAGAAGCCCTGCCTTGTGCGGGGCTTTTTTTTGCGTGCCACTTGTCATTGGTCCTCATTCCTAAAGCTTTTCCAGTCTCGCTCGATAATATAATTGACAATCATTCGCATTCGTATTAAATTTGTGGTGACTGCGATCAACGATTGTCTGAAGGAGTAGGGCGCGTGTACGTTTGCATTTGCCGTCGGGTGACCGATATCAAGATCACGCAGGAGGTGGCCAACGGGGCTGACACGCTGCGTGAACTGAATAAACGCCTGGGGGTCGCCTCCCAGTGCGGAAAATGCCGCCAGTGCGTCAGGCAGATCCTGACGCAAACGGCGCCCGACGAGTCCGCAGGTGGGGCGGGCAGTCACGCCCCTGTTGAACTACAATGGAAAATAAAATCCGAGGGAGAGCGGCTACATGAAAGGCGACACTCAGATTCACAACTGTCTCAATCAGGTGCTGTACGATCAGCTCAGCGCCATCAATCAATATTTTCTTCACGCCAGAATTTTCAAGAACTGGGGCCTGAAGCGGCTCAATGACGCCGACTACGAGGCCTCCATCCGGGCGATGAAGGACGCCGACGACCTGGTCGAGCGCATCCTGTTCCTGGAGGGGCTGCCTAACCTGCAGGACATCGGCAAACTGCTGCTGGGGGAGACCCCCCGGGAGATGTTGGCCTGCAACCTCAAGCTCGAGCAGAATACCCTGCCGGCGCTGCGGGCGGCCATCGCCCAGTGCGAATCCGCGGGGGATTTTGTCACACGCGAATTGCTGGAGCGGATAGTGGGGCATCAGGAGGCACGTCTCGATCATTATGAAACCCAGCTGGAATTAATCGACAAACTGGGCCTGGAAAATTATCTCCAGTCCCAAGTAGAAGAATGAAGGGGGATTGTTATGCAAGGTGATGCGCAGGTAATCGCAAGCCTCAACGGCATGCTTGCCTATGAGCTGGCGGCAATAGACCAATACTTTGTCCAGGCCCATATGTTTGACAATTGGGGCCTGGGCAAGCTGCATGAACATCTGGCCCATGAGATGGAGCACGAGCAGCAGCACGCCAAACAGTTGATCGACCGCATATTGTTTCTGGGCGGCGCGCCGGACATGGTGGCCCGCGCCCCTTTGTCCATCGGCAATGACGTGGAGCAGATGCTGCGTAACGACCTGCAGATGGAGATGCAAGTGGTGGATGGGCTGAAACAGGCTATTGCCGTCTGTGAACAGGCCGGTGATTATCAGAGCCGCGAGCTTTTGGAGTGCCTGCTCAAGGATACGGAAGAGGACCATGTGCTGTGGCTGGAGCAGCAGTTGGGCCTGATCGGCAAGCTGGGTTTGCAGAACTATTTACAGTCGCAGACCTGAATGGCTTTCGCGAGGCGGATGTCATAAAACCATCATAGAAACTTCATCTACTGGTAATCATGGCGTTTGACAATAGTTCCCAAAACGGGGGACTCAAACGTCATGCCCACCATTGCCAACAGGGTTACCAAATGTGATTTGATCGCCTTCCGCTGGTGCATGTCGCGGCGGCGTTATACCGAAATAGCCACGTTGTCGAGATGGATCTCCAGGGCCGGCGACGGTTATCTCTACGCCCTCACCGGTGCACTGCTATGGTGGCTGGAAACACAGTATGGCCCGCAGTTCGCCGGGACGCTGTTGCTGGCCTTTGCCATCGAGCTGCCGACCTATCTGGTCTGCAAGAATACGGTGAAACGCCACCGCCCGGCGGATGCCATCGCCGGTTTCAATCCGTTTTTGCAACCCTCGGACAAGTTCAGTTTTCCCTCGGGCCATACGGCGGCGGCCTTTTTGTTCGCCTCCCTGGTTTCGTCTTATTATCCCCCGTTTGCCCTGCCCGCCTACGGCACCGCCTGTTTGATCGGTTGCTCGCGGGTGTTGTTGGGGGTTCATTTTCCCACTGACATTGTGGCGGGTATGGCCCTGGGCCTGGTAAGCGCCGAACTGGCTTTATGGATACTGGGCTGATCCAGGATGCGGATACTCTACGGCGTTCAGGGAACGGGTAATGGACATATCACACGCGCCAGGACGATGGCGCGGGCGCTGGCCGACTCCAGCCTGGAGGTGGATTATCTTTTTTCAGGTCGGCGGCGGGATCGGTTTTTCAATATGGAGCTGTTTGGCGATTTCCGCTGTATGCGCGGGCTCACCTTTTGCTGGCATGACGGCCGTATCGACTATCTCGGCACCACTCTCAACAACAGCCTGATTCGCTTAATGCGCGATGTCCGGCAGCTGGACCTGTCGGCCTATGACCTGGTGATCACCGACTTCGAGCCGATCACCGCCTGGGCGGCGAAGCTGGACAAAAAACCCTCGCTCGGCATCGGTCATCAGTACGCGTTCCGCTTCGACAATGTGCCCACCTCCGGCCATACTGTGATCGGTGAACTGGTGCTGAAGTATTTCGCTCCGGCCCAACGCATGCTCGGTTTCCATTGGCATCATTTCAACAGCGCCATTCTGCCGCCCCTTATCGAGCCTTCTGCCTATCCACTGAATTGTGAGGAAGACAAGATCCTGGTCTATCTGCCCTTCGAAAACAGCCGGCGGGTGATTGAATTCCTGCGCGTCATCAAGGACGTGGAGTTTTATTTTTATTGCGGTGTTGGCGAACCTCGCGATGAACGGCATATCCATTTGCGTCCCTTCGATCGCGAGGCGTTCCAGCGCGATCTGGCCGGTTGTGGCGGTGTCATCGCCAATGCCGGTTTCGGGCTGTTGAGCGAGGCCATCCAGGCGGGCAAAAAACTGCTGGTCAAGCCCATGCAGGGACAGATGGAACAGCTCTCCAATGCGGCCGCCATCGAGGAGCTGGAAATCGGTGAGGTGATGCACGAGTTCAACCTGAAACAGCTGCGCGAGTGGCTCGGCGAAGAGTGTCCGGGGCCGCGCCCCTATCCCGATGTGGCCAAAGCCATCGTCGAGTGGATTGAATCCGGTTTTGCGGTGGACGAAAAACAGCTGGCCAAGCGGTTATGGCGTAACTGTTTGCAGTTCCAGCCTCCCGCCGAGGATGAATCGGCGCCGGCCTATCAATGATTGGGGCCGTTACCAATCCGAACGCAAGTTGCCCGACATCCCTGTGCGGGACACGCTATAAATATATCCCTGTACGCTCGACGGCCGCGTCCATGCAGCCGACGGGACGGGCAACTTATGAACTTTTTAGCAAAAGCGATAACCCTTGGGTACCACCACTACGCCCTTTTCCGAAACACTAAAACGCTGGCGGTCCTTGTGCAGGTCGACACCGATCTCCTCGCCATCCGGAACGGTGACGTATTTGTCGATAATGGCGTTTTGAATCTGCACATGCTCACCCACGCTGACGCCGTGAAAGAGGATGGAATTTTGGATCAGGGACTCGTCGCCCACGGTGACCCCGGGAAACAGCACGGAGTGCGAGATGGCCGCGCCGGAGATGACACTGCCGCCGCCCAGTATGGAGTTGATGAACACCCCCTCGGTGCCGGAACGCCCCGGCACCGTGCGCGCCGGGGGCGTCTGGGGTTGATAAGTGCGGATGGGCCAGTCGCTTTGATACAGATCGAGCGAGGGCACTGGGTTGAGCAAATCCATGTTGGCCTCGAAATAGCTGTCCAAGGCGCCCACATCGCGCCAGTAACTGTCCTGTGACACGCGTCCCTCGCTCTCGCCGAAGCGGTAGGCATGGACATGTCGTGATTGAATCAGTCGCGGCAGGATGTCGTGGCCGAAGTCATGGCCCGAGGCGGCAATCTCATGGTCCTGGTTCAGGCATTCGATCAGCAGTTCCCGGGAAAAGATGTAAATGCCCATGGAGGCCATGGCGTGTTGGCTGCTGGCCGGCGTCGCTTCGGGTTGCTCCGGTTTTTCGACAAAATTCACGATACGGCCGTCCTGATCGATTTCTACGACGCCGAAGTTGCGGGCCTCGTTTAGCGTTACTTCCATGCAGGCCAGCGTCACTCCGGCGCCGCTGTCCCGGTGGCTGTGCAACATGGCGGCGTAGTCCATGCGGTAGATGTGGTCGCCGGAAAGGATCACCACGTACTCGGCGTCGCTGCGTTCCAGCAGATAGAGATTCTGATGAATGGCGTCGGCGGTGCCCTGGTACCAATTGTTGTCCTTGCGCATCTGTGCCGGTACGGTGGTGATGAACTGCCCCAATTCCGGGTTAAAGATCGACCAGCCGTCGCGCAGGTGTTTCTGTAATGAGTGGGATTTGTACTGGGTCAACACTAGAATGCGGTGCAGGCCCGAATGCAGGCAGTTGGTCAGGGCGAAATCGATGATGCGGTACTTGCCGCCGAAGGGGACAGCGGGCTTGGCCCGATCGGCGGTCAGCGGGGCGAGGCGCGAGCCCATGCCGCCGGCCAGGATAAAGGTGAGGGTTTTATCGAGCATTGTAATAAGGTTTCCATCTAGCGGGTTAAATATCCACCCAACCTTAATAGGCAAAAATGGGGCCATTTTGGGGTATTGCGCCATCTTGTGGCTGAATGGGCACTTGAAAGGGGCGGTGGTGTTCTGCTGCGCCTTCGCGCCTTATTTTAGTGCCATTTTTCTTTCGCTGGGACTGTTTTTGGGCGCAGCGGTCCTAATACACCTGTAGTTGTCGATACCGGTTTGCTACCCGCTTCTAAGTGATTGATGTATAATTCGGCCCCTTCGGTAGCCGCCCAAGCGCGGCGCTGCGGCGCTTACATGAATTCAAAGTAGAGATAGGACCACAACGATGCCAGTCGTAACCCTGCCGGATGGGAGCAAACGCAATTTCGATCATCCAGTGACGGTGATGGACGTGGCCGCCGATATCGGTCCGGGCCTGGCCAAGGCGACTTTGGCCGGCAAGGTCAACGGCAGCTTGGTGGATGCCTCGTATAAAATAGAGGACGACGCCGAACTGGCCATCGTGACCGAGCGCGACGAGGAGGGGCTGGAGATCATCCGCCATTACAGCGCCCACCTGATGGCCCAGGCGGTGCAGCAGCTCTTCCCTGAGGCGCAGGTGACCATCGGTCCGGTGATCGGGGACGGCTTTTATTACGACTTCGCCTACGCGCCCGGTTTCACGCCCGAGGATATGGCCGCCATCGAGAAGAAGATGGCCGAGCTGGTCAAACAGGACATTCCGGTCGAGCGCTCGGTGATGAGCCGCGAGGAGGCCATCGAGTTTTTCCGCAACATGGGCGAGGAGTACAAGGCGCGCATCATCGAGGATATCCCGGTGCATGAGCAGCTTTCCCTATATAAACAGGGTGATTTTATAGACTTATGTCGCGGACCTCATGTGCCTTCCACGGGCAGGATCAAGGCCTTCAAGCTGATGAAGCTGGCCGGCGCGTACTGGCGCGGCGACGCCAAGAACGAGATGCTGCAGCGTGTCTACGGCACCGCCTGGGCCAACAAGAAAGACCTCAAGGCCTATCTGAATCGCCTTGAGGAGGCCGAGAAGCGCGACCACCGCAAGCTGGGCAAGCAGCTCGATCTGTTCCATACCCAGGAAGAGGCGCCCGGGATGGTGTTCTGGCACGACAAGGGTTGGACCATCTACCAGGAGGTGGAGCAGTACATTCGCCAAAAGCTGCGCCAGCACGACTATCAGGAGGTGCGCACGCCCCAGGTGGTGGATCGCAGTCTGTGGGAGAAGTCGGGTCACTGGGACAAGTTCCAGGACATGATGTTTACTACCCACTCGGAAAACCGCGACTACGCGGTCAAGCCGATGAACTGCCCCTGCCACGTGCAGATCTTCAATACCGGCCTGCGCAGTTACCGTGATCTGCCCCTGCGCATGGCGGAGTTCGGCTCCTGCCACCGCAACGAGCCCTCCGGTACGCTGCACGGGTTGATGCGGGTGCGCAACTTCGTCCAGGACGACGCCCACATCTTCTGCACCGAGGAGCAGATCCAGTCCGAGGTGTCGGCCTTTATCGACCTGCTCTTTGATGTCTATGCCGATTTCGGTTTCAACGAGGTGATTATCAAGCTCTCCACCCGGCCGGAGAACCGGGTGGGCTCCGACGGGGTCTGGGACAAGTCCGAGCACGCGCTGGAAAAGGCCTTGAACGACAAAGGCTTGGCATGGGATCTTCAACCCGGCGAAGGGGCCTTCTACGGACCCAAGATCGAGTTTTCTTTAAAAGACTGCCTGGGCCGGGTGTGGCAGTGCGGCACCATTCAGGTGGATTTCTCCATGCCGGGGCGGTTGGACGCCAGTTATATCGACGAGCACAGCAATCGCCAGGTGCCGGTCATGTTGCATCGCGCCATCCTCGGTTCGCTGGAGCGTTTCATTGGCATCCTGATCGAGCAATACGCCGGTGCCATGCCGGTGTAGTTGGCGCCC
>JASBUE010000041.1 GCA_030148045.1 Candidatus Tenderia sp. | reverse complement strand
TCTTGAGCTTGTCGACCAGGTAACGGGATACGTCGGCTTCGTCGACGGCGCCGGCATGTTCGGCCTCGGCCACGATCTCCAGTGGATTGCGGTTGAAGTGCGGGGCGGAGGGCAGCCAGCCCAGCCTCTGCGACACCACATTGTAATCCGCCAGGCTGTAGCCCTTGTAATGGCCCTTGGCGGTCGCAGCCAGCAGATCGTCGGCGTCAAGCCGCTCGTAGCGCCACTGGTCGGTATGGAAATAGAAGAAAGTGGTGCCGTTCATGGTACGCGAAGGGCGATACCAGTCCTGGGCGAAGGCCACCGGCGCCCAGCCAGCCTGCGGCCGCAGCTTTTCCTGACCGACATAATGCGCCCAGCCGCCACCGCTCTGGCCCACGCAACCGCACAGGTGCAGCAGGTTCATGATAGCGCGGTAGTTCATGTCATTATGGAACCAGTGATTGATCGCCGCTCCCAGGATGACCATGGACTTGCCACGCGTCTTGACGGCATTGTCGGCAAACTCGCGACCGGTACGGATTACATCGGCGCGCTTGACGCCGGTGATCCGTTCCTGCCAAGCCGGGGTATAGGGTACGCTGGCATCGTCGTAGGAGCTGGCGACATTCGAGCCGCCCAGACCGCGATCCACACCGTACTGCGCCACCTGCAGGTCGAAGACCGAGGCAACATAGGCCTCCTCGCCACTGGCAAGCCGGATCCGACGCACCGGCACCTTGCGATAGAGCACATCTTTCTCACCGGGAGTGAAGTGCGGGAAGGCGACCGATACCAGTTCGTCACGATGCTCGACACAGGACAGCTCCGCCCGGATCTCTGCTTGATTTGCGGCGTTCCTCGGCAGGATGTTCCACTTGCCGTCCTCGCCCCAGCGGAAACCGATGGAACCGTTCGGGGCCACGAAGGATTTGCTCGCCTCATCATAGACGATGGTCTTCCATTCGGGATTATTGGCTTCACCGAGCTGACCGTCGAAGTCCGAGGCCCGCAGGAAACGGTCGCTGACGAATCCTTCGCCGTGCTTGCGCAGCAGCACCTGCATGGGCAGATCGGTGTAGGTACGGGCGTAATCGAGGAAATAGGGCTCCTGGTGGTCGAGGAAGAACTCCCGGAGCACCACATGGCCCATGGCCATGAAGACGGCGGCGTCCGTGCCTTGGCGCACCGGCATCCACAGATCGGCGAACTTCACGTACTCGGCATAATCCGGCGCCATGGACACCACTTTTGCACCCTTGTAGCGCACCTCCGAGAAGAAGTGGGCATCCGGGGTGCGGGTCATGGGCAGGTTGGCGCCGCAGACGATGAGATAAGTGGAGTTGTACCAATCGGCTGCCTCCGGCACGTCGGTCTGTTCGCCCCAGACTTGGGGACTCGCCGGCGGCAGGTCGCAGTACCAGTCATAGAAAGACAAGGGAACGCCACCGATCAGGCTGAGATAGCGCGAACCTGCCGCGTAGCTGATCATGGACATGGCCGGAATCGGCGAGAAGCCGATCACCCGGTCCGGGCCGTGCTGCTTGATGGTATGGACGTTGGCGGCGGCGATGATCTCCGTCACCTCATCCCAGTTGCTGCGCACGAAGCCGCCCAGACCGCGCACGGCGGTGTACTGCTTACGCTTGACCGCGTCGGCCTGGATGGCAGCCCAGGCATCCACTGGGTCCTTACCGGCGGCGCGCTCGGCCCGGTAGAGCTCCAGCAGACGGCCGCGGATCATGGGATGCTTGATCCGGTGGGGACTGTACAGATACCAGGAGTAGCTGGCGCCACGCTGGCATCCGCGCGGCTCGTGGTTGGGCATGTCGGGGCGAGTCCGCGGATAATCGGTCTGCTGGATCTCGAAAGCCACCAGACCATTTTTAACGTGGATCTTCCAGCTGCATCCTCCCGTGCAGTTCACGCCATGGGTTGAACGCACCACTTTGTCATACTGCCAGCGCCTGCGATAGGCGTCCTCCCACTGGCGATCCTCGTTGGTGACGATTCCGTGCCCCTTGGAAAAAGTTTCCTGAGTCTTTGTGAAGAATTTCAGGCGATCAATAAAGTGGCTCATTTTGCCTCCGGTTCAACCTCTGGGTCAGCAACCCGAATCTCGGAATTCGCTGGTCTGTCTCAATCACACCATAGAGCGGGACGGACGATGTTGATGCATGTCAATCAAAGCGCCTTCCCGGCGCCCCGCCCCAATTGCTCAGCATCTCACTGCCGCGCACTTGCGCGCGTAGTACCACCAGGTGATCAGCAGGCAGCTTGCATAAAAGATCGCGAATCCATAAAGCGCCGCCTTCGGCCCGCCGGTGAGGCTGATCGAAGTGCCATAACTCTTGGGGATGAAGAAAGCGCCATAGGCCGCCAGCGCCGAGCTGAAACCGAGCACTGCCGCTGCCTCCTTGGCCCCGTCCTTGATCGCCTGTTCCTGCGCGGCCGCCCCCTTGCCGCTTGCCTCCCGCTGCCGCTCGGTAAGGAAGATCACCGGGATCATGCGGAAAGTTGAACCGTTACCGACGCCTGTCGTGGCAAAAAGCAGCATGAACATGGCCAGGAATCCCCAGAAATTGCCGCCTGAGGCCCCCGAGGGCAGAAAATAAAGCACTCCGAAAACGGCCAGCATCATGACGACGAAATTCCAGAAGGTCACGTTGGCGCCGCCGAGCTTGTCCGCCAGCCAGCCCCCCACCGGACGAGCCAGGGCGCCCGCCAGCGGTCCCAGAAAAGCGTACTGGGTCGGATCGACCGCAGTGAACTGGGATTTGATCAGGAGCGGCAACCCCGCCGAGTAGCCGATGAAGGAACCGAAGGTACCGAGATACAGCCAGCTCATCAGCCAGGTATGCCTGCGCTTGAAGATGACCGCCTGATCCTTGAAGGAAGCGCGGGCCGCGGCAATGTCATTCATGCCCAGCGAGGCAGCAATGGTCGTCACGATGATGAAGGGCACCCAGATGAAACCGGCATTCTGCAACCATCTCGATTGCGAGACACCGTCCTTGACCCAGGTCTGCGGCTCGCCGCCGAAAGTGCCGAAAATACCCATGGTGATAGCCAGCGGCACCAGAAACTGCACGGCGCTCACCCCGAGGTTGCCCAATCCTGCATTGAGCCCCAGCGCGGTACCCTTTTGCGCCTTCGGGTAGAAGAAACTGATATTGGCCATGCTGGAGGCAAAATTCCCCCCGCCGAAGCCGCACAGCGCGGCCAGCAGCAGCAATACCCAGTAGGGTGTGTCGGGATTCTGTACGGCAAAGCCGATGCCGAGCGCCGGCAGCAGCAAGGAAGCGGTGCTGATGACCGTCCACTTGCGTCCACCGAAGATCGGCACCATGAAGGAATAGAAAATACGCAGGGTCGCACCTGCAAGGCCGGGCAGGCCCACCAACCAGAAGAGCTGATTGGTATCCAGCTTGAAACCCACGTTGGGCAGGTTCACCACCACCACGCTCCAGACCATCCATACCGCGAAGGACAGAAAGAGCGATGAGATCGAGATCCACAGATTGCGCGTGGCGACACGCTTGCCCTCGCGGGCCCAGAAACCGCTATCTTCCGGATTCCAGGTCGTTAGCACCTGACTGGACATGATTTTGCCTCCTTGCGTGATGGATTCAGACCCGTTGCGCCAGTGTGGTGGA
>JASBUE010000021.1 GCA_030148045.1 Candidatus Tenderia sp. | reverse complement strand
CCGGCGCGCAGTCCGCCGACCAGTACGGTTTTCCAGGCGCCGTTGAGGTAAACATCCTGTACCGTCGGGCTGAGGTCGACGTAATATTTGTGCGAGTAGGAAGGGTCGGTGAGGTAGTGCAGCCCTTCGCCGGCGGCGGACGAAAAGACGGCGTTAGGGACATAGGCGACAGCCTCGGTGCCGTCAGCCTCGTTGAAGCCGTGCAGCATGCCGTCGTTGGCGCCGACATAAATAATGCCGGCGCGGTTTTCGTTGGTCGACACAAAGGTAGAGTACTGGCCGTCGCCGAAGGCAGCTGTGTTGGGATAGCCGGACCGGGGTTTGCCCACGTATACCGGATTGGAGTGCACGATATCCCCCAGCGCATTGGTGCGGTCGCGGAAAAACAGGCCTTGTGACTCGTTGGAGCGGTCGCCGCGCAGGTAGTCGATGCGCGCCTGCCCTTCGTTGTCCGGCGCGGACGGGCCCATGTTCAAATCGGCCTGCTGGCCCGGAGAGAGCGCGGCGAGTGTCTTGAAGGCGATGCCGACGGAATTGGCCGGGGTCACGGTGTCTTTTTTGTAGGTGAGGATTACCCGTGAGGCGGGCGTCTGGCCGTTCAGCGCGTCTCCCGCATTCCAGGTGGGTGATGCGGCTATGCTGCCGTCACCGGCGAGATCGGTCGATGTCAGTTCGCCTTTCCAGTCTTCGGAAGGGTTGAATTTGGCCTGGTAGACCACGGAGCCGGTATCCAGGGTCGTGGTGTTGAAGGCTACCGCCGCCGCGGTGCTGGTGCCTTTGGAGGCGGTTCTAATGGCGGCCTGGAGCGCGTTGATCAGGTCATCGGGGCTCTGGGCGCTGAAAAAGTCGCCGCGGCCGTTGTAGGCGGCGTGCCAGAGGTCATCGATTTTCTTTTCATTGGTGTTGGGGGTTGGCCAGCCTGCAAAGCCGGCATCCGTCGGGGCGACGGACGGGTCCAGCGTGCCGGTGACGCCAAAGGCGACCGTGAAGGTGTTCATGTGTTGGTGATCGGCGCTGTCCGTGCTCGAGGTGGGGACATTGTCGGGCAGTGCGGAGAGATCATTTTTGTAGTAGTACATAGCCACGTCGGCCAGGGTGTTTCCGACGCCGGTATACTTGTCGGCATAGCTGCCGCCGTCATAGGGGTTGCTGGTGTCATCCGCATCGGCGTTGCCCACGCTGGGTGAAGAGCCGTTGTAAAAACCGTCGGTCATCAAGATGGTGACGTTCTTCTGGCACATGCCGTATTGGTCGGCGGGAAGGATGGGGTCCGTGTAGTTGCCGGTATTGCCGAAAAAGCTGTTGTCGACGTAATCGAAGTAGCGGCCCACGTTACGCAGATTCTGCCTCAACGGGGTGCCGCTGCTGGAATGGGTCGAAAAAAGCTTGTCGAAAAGGGATTTTTTGTTGCCGACGCCGGCTTCGAGATTTATGGAGGCGACTTCGATCTTGACGTTGTTGTGATTGTTGATCGTGCCGTAGCCGACCCTGGCTCCCGTCAGGTCCGTGATGGCCTTGCTGAGGGCGTATTTGGCGACGAACTCGCGGCTGCGATGATAGGCGAACCAGTTGGCGAAATTCTGCTGGGTGGCGGCATCCTGATCCTTGATCAGGTATTCGGTTTCCTCGCCGTTATCGAATAGGCCGTCGCCGTCACTGTCCGTCCAGGTGTAATAACGGAAGCCGTCCGGTGTACCGTCGCCGTCCCGGTCGCTGGTGACGCGGCTGGTGCCGCCGGCCCAGTTGGAGTTGTGCTGGGTCAGGTCGATGGTTTCCTGGGGGTTGTAAGGGTTGTCCGGGGCGTTGGTGATATCGATGTCGCCAAACGGGACACCATTGATATCGACGCCCGCCCAGGGTTCGTAGGTCTTGGTCGGGTCGAAATAAAGGGGATTGAAGTCGCTGTTGCGTATGCGCCAGGCCTGGTCGTCGGCGGTATTGCAGTCATTGCCGTCGTCGCCATAGGTATTGCTGCCGAATTCGACGATGTAAATATATCCATTAAAATAGGTGTCGGAAAAATCACAATTGGCTATACCGTCATCATCGCTGTCGCGGTGCTTGACGCTACCCGAGCCTGCCGGGCTGGTTCCATCCGGCTGGGTGCCGGTGAAGATGCCGCCGTTTGCGGTATCGGTGGTCATGACCTCCCAGTCCATACTGCCGGAATCGTCGGACAGCATGAAGATATTGGACTCCACCGCAGGGCCGACATAGAGGGGAAGATCGGAAAGCGTGCCGGGGGCGCCCAGCGCCTGTGACTGAAACAGAACGGCGCAAACAACGCCGACCATCACGGCCAAATCCTGTTTGAACGAGTTGTTGCGATGTTTCATGGCCTTTCTCCTGCTATAGACCTGGATGCCTTCTAAAAACGTTTCGCGTAATAGCTTTGCAGCAGAGTGACCGCGTTTTCCGAGCCACCGGTGCCCCGCGCTGTAATGAGAAAACTGTTGAGCGTGCCCTGGCCGGATGTCTCGCCATAGCCGCCGATGTTGACGTCATTGGTTGCGCTGCCGATCTCGCCGATCAACTCGATAATGTAGCGTGGCTGCGTACCTACATTGGCGATAGCGGTTCCGTATTCGATCGAGTTGCCCGCTGTCCAGGTGGCGTCGGCGAAGACATCCACATTGCTGTCTTCGGGGTATAGGCCCGCCGTGGTGCCGTCAAACGCCGCCGCCGGTGAAACTATCGCCTCAATGGTGTCTTCACCCGCGCGCAGGGCCGCCTCCGCGGCCTGCAGAGACAGCGACCTGTCGCGATCGTTGCCGGCCATTTTTTCTTCCAGGATATTGGTCTGCATGGCGGTGACGCCGATGATGGTCATGACCAGCAGGATCAGCAGGCTGACGATCAGTGCGGCGCCGCCTTGCTTGTTAGGGGGTTGTGAGAGTGGTTTTATCATCCCAATAAGCTTGCAGACTAAGAGACTCGGTTTCGGATTGTGACGGTTGAAGTGAAGTTGCGCCGGATTCGATTGTCGGTTCCGCCAGCAGTGAGAGAAACATTGTCGTCAATGGTTCGCAGGGTGAGTGTGATGCGGATGCTGACCACGTTTTCCATGTCCGTTACGCTGTCTGCGCCGGAATAGCTATTGGCGGTGCCGTCACCATCGGTATCCTCGCCATAAAGGACCTGCATGTTTTCTACGCCTTCGACCATTTCAGTGTCGTTGCCGTTTTCGCTACGAAATAGAGTAGGTTCTCCGCTGCCCCCGGCTTGGATGGAGTACTTGTAGTTGAATACTTTGAACATGTCGCCTTCCGGGTATTCCAGTGCCGGCTTGGAACTATTTTCTAAGTTGCCGTGAGAGACCCCGGTGTTACCAACGATTGTGTCTGTTGAGCCAGAATTTGCGTTCGTTATCATCCAGTAGTCGGCTTTCTCACAATCACTTGTTAAGACCAGGTCTCCATCTACCAGTCCATGGTTGATTGTGTTTAGGTTGAACGAGGCGGCATTTACATTATGGCTGGCTATGGTCAGGCCGGTGCCATAGGCGCCTTGTAGAGTAATGGAATCTGAACCATTTAGGCCGTCATCGTTGGTGCCGTTGATTCCGCCGTTGCCAATATTGATCGGAGGAACAGTCGTGCCCCCATCGGCGGATACGACACGAGTGGTGACGTTTGTAGCGCTGCCAACACAGCCCCAGAAATCCGCCATGCGAATGTCTTTTACCAGTAATTGCATGGCAAAGCGGCCGTTTTCCTGCAAGCGGGAGAGCGCCTCCTGCACCCGGTAGGTCTGCTTGTTGTTGACGAAGATCTGTATGGTGCCCGCCATCAACAGCAGGCTGACGACGATGGCCACCATCAGCTCCACGATTGAGAAGCCGCATTGGCGTGGGCTAGCGTTCGAGCGCCCGTTCATAATTCCAGCCCCACTTGGAAACACTTAAGATCGGCGGCATCGTTCGGATCACAGTTGGTCCCGGTGGCGCCGCTGCGCTCGTGATCCCACATCACGGTGACGGTGAGGATGCCGCCGGCGGCGGTGACCGTTCCTTGTCCCGCCGGCAGGGTGCTCGACAGTGCGGTATTCCACTGGTAAGTATCGAAGATGGCCATTTGTGCGGGCGTACAGGCGTTGCTTTCGCAATCGGTATAGGATCCCGGAATCCCGGAAACGTTGTTGTAATTGCCCGCCGCGACGCCGGCCATGTTGGCCCGCATGCGATCGCTCATGTCATAGGCCATGAGTGTCGCCTGGCTGCGCATATAGGCCTGGTGGTTGCTCTGCAGGCCGGTCGCCTGCATCCCGGCCAGGCCGAGCAGGCCCAGGGATAGAATCACCACGGTGATCAACACCTCTATCATGGTGAACCCGGCCTGGTGACTTTTTGGATACATGCCGCCCCGCCTCCTAGCCGCTACAGGTGGTATCGCCGACCGTGGGCCGGCCGGTGAGGGAGACACTGATTGTCCGGCCCGTCTCGCCGCTGCGGTCGTCGCAGAGGGTGAAGCTGATTGCGGCGCCGCCACCCAGAAAGCCCGTGCTCCTGTAGCTCAAACTGCTGACACTCCCTGCGCCGACCAGTGTGCTGGCGCCCTGGAACGCATCCTGGTTGCGCAGGGTGTTGCCGCCACCGTCTTTTATCGTCCAGCCGTTGTGCCAGTTGGCCGAGCCGTCGCTGGTTTCCACCGTGACGCTGGCGCCCCGGCGAATCGCCTCGCTGCGGGCGTAGTTGAGGCTGGAGATGAGGTCGTTGGCCTGGGTGGTAAGCCGGTTGTTCTTGATGGTGTTGGTAAAGCTGGGCACGGCCATGCTCAGCAGGATGGCCGCGACCGCCAGCGTGACCATCAGTTCTACCAGCGTGAAACCGCGGTTGGGTATTCTGTTTTGTATTCTCATGTTTCCTGCTATCACGTAATTCATCGTGGCTTTCAGAGGATCTGTACCCTCCTTATCGGGTTCGCAGGGGGAATGTTGAGCCGCTAGCGGTCGCGAAGGGAGTCAATGGCGGTGCTGGGGCGACGAACGGGTTCAGCGGCCGTTGTGGCCGTTGAAAATGTGAAATAATTCACGTGATGAAAAGCACTGTCATTATCGGCGCCGGCCTGACCGGCTTGTTGCTTGCCCGAGAACTGGCGCTTGCCGGTATCAAGGTCACCGTAATCGAGCGGGGTAAGCCGGGGCACGAGTCCTCTTGGGCCGGCGGCGGCATCCTGTCGCCGCTCTATCCCTGGCGTTATCCCGATGCGGTCACGGTCCTGGCGGGCTGGAGCCGGCGCCATTACGCCCGGGTGGTGGCCGACATCCGGGCCGAGTCCGGGCTTGATCCGGAATATCAGCAGAGTGGTTTGCTGATCCTGGCGCCGCGGGATCAGGAGGAGGCGCTGGCCTGGGGGCGGGATCACCAGGTCGAGGTGGAAGGGGTGTCCGCCGCGCGGGCCGCTGACATCGAACCACGGTTGGGGGAGGCGGAGGCGGGGATATGGCTGCCGCAGATCGGTCAGCTGCGCAATCCGCGCATGATGCAGGCGCTGGTGAAAGCCTGTGCCACGCTTGGGGTGGAGCTTGTTGAGCGGTGTCCGGCTGAACAGCTGCTGATTCGTGACGGCCGGGTCCGCGGCGTCAGGACGGCCGTCAACGAGGTCCATGCCGACACGGTGGTGGTCGCCGGCGGCGCCTGGAGCCGCCAGCTGCTGGCCGGTTTGGGGGTCGACCTCCAGATCGAGCCGGTCAAAGGGCAGATGCTGCTCTACCGTAGCGAGCCAGGGTTGGTGCGGCGCATCGTGCTCTCGAAGGGGCATTATGTGATCCCGCGCCGGGATGGTCATATCCTGGCCGGCAGCACGCTGGAGCATGCCGGTTTCGACAAGCGGCCCACCGCGGCGGCGCGCCGTGAACTGCAGGCCGCGGCCGAGGCCATCATTCCGGTCTTGCGCGACTATCCGGTGGTCAATCACTGGGCCGGGCTCAGGCCCGGTTCGCCACAGGGCATTCCTTATATCGGACCGTATCCCGACGTGGAGAATCTTTATGTGAGCGCCGGTCACTTCCGTAATGGTGTGGCCATCGGGCCGGCCTCGGCCCGGCTGCTGGCGGATTTGATGCTGGCAAGGACGCAGGTCGTGGACCCGTCTCCCTATGATCCGGGCCGCCGATAGCGCTTTGCAAGTTGACATAATTGATTGATGTCGTAAGCTGATTGGGTACGGGTTTAGTTAGACTGAGTCAAACATATAATGATGAATAAATACCCGCTCTCGCGCGCCGAAGTGATCGACCTGATGCGTCAAAAGGGGATCAATCCGACCCAGCAACGTGTTGAAATTGCGCAGGTTTTATTTTCGGAACCGCAGCATGTCTCGGCCGATCAGGTGTTGGCCATGGTCAACAGGAAGCGTCCAATCGTTTCCAAGGCCACCGTCTACAATACCCTTGGGTTGTTCGCCCAGAAGGGACTGGTGCGCGAGGTGATCGTCGACCCGACCAAGGTCTTTTACGATCCCACCACCGCGCCGCACCACCATTTCTACAATGTGGATACCGGTGAACTGATGGATATGGACGCCGATTCGCTCACATTGGGCGAGCTGCCATCCTTGCCGGAGGGCACCGAGGCCGAAGCTGTCGATGTCGTGATCCGGGTGCGAAATACTGCCGCAAGCTGTTGAATCCGGGCTAGAAACCGAATAATTCGCAAAGCCCGCCCTGAGCGGGCTTGCTGGTTTTCGGCAACGATTGGGGGTAAGGCCCGGGTCGATACCGCTCTCTGGGCGGCGATTTTTCCGCTAGACTGGCGTCTTTCCCGGATGCTACAAACAGTTACCATGACAACGATAGAGCGGGGCTGGTTGAAACATGCGCGGCGGCTGGCGTCGCCCAATTGCGACGAACGCCCGGGGGGGGATGAGATTTCGCTGCTGGTTGTGCACGGCATCAGCTTGCCGCCCCGCCAGTACGGTGGGGCGTTCATCGAGGCCTTTTTTTGCAACCGGCTTGATCCCGGCGACCATCCCTACTTCGCGCAGATCGCCGCACTGCGCGTTTCGGCCCATCTGCTGATCCGGCGCGACGGCGAGGCGGTGCAGTTCGTACCGTTTGACAAACGTGCCTGGCACGCCGGGGCCTCCCGCTTCGACGGGCGTGAATGCTGCAACGATTTTTCCATCGGCATTGAACTGGAAGGCTGTGATGACGAGCCCTACGAGCCAGTTCAGTACCAACGGCTGGCGGAAGTGGCGCGGGTATTAATGGCGGCTTATCCGGGCATTACGCCCGAACGCGTCGTCGGTCATTGCGATATCGCCCCGGGGCGCAAGAGCGACCCCGGGGCGGCCTTCGATTGGGAGCTTTTTCGGCATCTGTTAGCGGGAGGTCAGTCATGACTATGCGCATCGGCATCGACTTGGGGGGCACCAAGACGGAGGTGATCGCTCTGGCGGAGGATGACCGCGAGCTGTTCCGCCACCGCGTGCTTACCCCGCGCGGCAATTATCACGGGAGCATCGCCTTGATCGCCTCGCTGGTTGAGGAGGCGGAACAGCGTACCGGCCGTAAGGGGACGGTCGGTATCGGCACGCCGGGGGCGATCTCGCCCGCCAACGGCCGAATCAAGA
>JASBUE010000005.1 GCA_030148045.1 Candidatus Tenderia sp. | reverse complement strand
GCCATTGGGCCCCAGCAGGGCAAAGAAATCCCCTTCCTCAACCGACAGATCGACCCCTTTCAAAGCCTCGACGCCGCTGGCGTAGGTCTTGGTCAGGTTTTTAATCGAGAGTGCGCAGGTCATAATTTATTTTTCACCACAGAGGACACAGAGGTAATAATAATTTCTCTGTGTCCTCCGTGTCCTCTGTGGTAAATCATTTTTTTAGTCATCCCACCCACGCGCGGGCATTGCGGAACAACCGCATCCACGGTCCGTCTTCGCCCCATTCATCGGGATGCCAGGAGTGCTGTAAAGCCCGGAACACGCGTTCGGGATGGGGCATCATGATGGTGAAGCGGCCGTCTTCGTTACACAGGCCGGTGACGCCTGCGGGTGAGCCGTTGGGGTTGAAGGGGTAGCGCTCGGTGGCCTGCCCGTGATGATCGACATAGCGCAGGCTGATGAAACGTTCATCAATGGCCTGCTCGCCAAATTCGGCCCGGCCTTCACCGTGGGCGACGGCAATCGGCATGCGCGAGCCTGCCATACCCTGCAACAGGATGGAAGGTGATTCCTGCACTTCCACCAGCGGGAAGCGCGCCTCGAACTGTTCGGACAAATTGCGCTCGAAGCTCGGCCAGTGTGCCGCGCCGGGAATCATATCTTTCAGGCGCGAGAGCATCTGACAACCGTTACACACGCCCAGGCCGAAACTGTCAGGTCGGTTGAAGAAGGCTTCGAACTGATCTCGCGCCTGCGCATTGAACAGCACCGACCTGGCCCAGCCGCCGCCGGCGCCAAGCACGTCACCATAGGAAAAGCCGCCGCAGGCCACCAGGCCCATAAAGTCATTGAGATGGGCGCGACCATCGATGATGTCACTCATGTGCACATCCACGGCAGTGAAGCCGGCGCGATCAAAGGCCGCTGCCATTTCGATCTGGCCATTCACTCCCTGCTCGCGCAGGATAGCAACACGCGGCCGCGTATTCAGGTTCAGATAGGGCGCAGCGATATATTCAGCCGGATCAAAATTCAGCGCCACGTGCAGGCCCGGATCCTTCGTATCCAGCAGCGCGTCGAATTCCTCCACGGCGCAGTCCGGATTGTCACGCAGGCTTTGCATCTGGAAGGAGGTCTGTTGCCAGATACGCTGCCACTCTACCCGGCTGCCTGACAGAATCTCTTTATTGTCATCCATGAAGACAATGCCATCATCTTCGCCAAGCGTGCCGATCACATGGCTGTGGTGTTTAAGGCCGGCATCACGCAACCAGGATATCACTTCATCGGTATCACAGTGACGCACCTGAATAATAGCACCCAGTTCTTCGTTGAACAGCGCCGCCGTTTTGTCGTCACCAAGATCGTCCAGCAGCACCCGCAGGCCGGTATGCCCGGCAAAGGCCATTTCACACAGGGTAGCAAACAGGCCGCCATCGCTGCGATCGTGATAGGCCAGTAACAATGATTTTTCATTCAGTAACTGGATGGCGGCAAAGAAGGACTTGAGACTAGCAGGATCATCCAGATCCGCCGGGTGATGGCCCAGCTGTTTATAGACCTGCGCCAGACAGGAACCACCGAGACGATTACGTCCCTTGCCCAGATCAATCAGGATGAGATCAGTATCGCCACAATCGCTGCGCAGTTGCGGCGTCAGGGTTCTGCGCACATCGCTTACCGGCGCAAAAGCGGAAATAATCAGCGACAGGGGCGCGGTCACGCTTTTCTGTTCACCATTTTCTTCCCAGACCGTTTTCATGGACATGGAATCCTTGCCCACGGGAATAGCGATGCCCAGCGCCGGACACAGTTCCAGACCAACCGCTTTGACGGCATCATAAAGACCGGCGTCTTCACCGGGATGACCGGCCGGGGCCATCCAGTTGGCAGACAGCACGATGCGACTGATGTCATCGATTTTTGCCGCAGCGATATTGGTCAGCGCCTCGCCTACCGCCAGACGCGCCGAAGCGGCATGATGCAACAGCGCCACCGGAGTGCGTTCGCCCACCGCCATCGCCTCACCCGTGACGTGTTCAAAGTCGGTCGCCGTCACCGCCACGTCTGCCACCGGCACCTGCCAGGGGCCAACCATTTGATCGCGCGCTACCATGCCGGTGATGCTGCGATCACCGATGGTGATCAAAAACGCTTTCGAGGCCACCGTGGGCAGGGAAAGAATGCGTGTAGCCGCATCCGCAAGCTTGATGCCGTCGGTTTCAAATTCAGTTTTGTGGAAAGAATGGTGTTTCACATCACGCAGCATTTTTGGCGGCTTGCCCAGCAGCACTTCCATCGGCATATTGATGGGCACATTGTCGAAGTAACCATCGCCCAGCACCAGATGCTGTTCCTCGGTAGCCTCGCCGACCACGGCGAAGGGGCAGCGCTCGCGGGTGCAGATCTCGGCGAAACGATCCAGATCAGCCGCGTCCACCGCCATCACGTAGCGCTCCTGCGCCTCACAGCTCCAGATCTCCATCGGCGACATGCCCGGCTCATCATTGGGTACCGCACGCAGTTCAAACTGCCCGCCACGACCGCTGTCATGCACCAGCTCCGGCAGGGCGTTGGAAATCCCGCCCGCGCCAACATCGTGAATACTGATGATGGGGTTGTCCGCTCCCATCTGCCAGCAGCGATCGATCACTTCCTGCGCTCGGCGCTGCATTTCAGGATTGCCGCGCTGCACCGAGGCGAAGTCCAGATCTTCGTGGCTCTCACCGGTGGACATACTCGATGCCGCACCACCACCGAGGCCGATAAGCATCGCCGGCCCGCCAAGGACGATGATCTGCGCGCCGGGTGGGATGTCATTTTTCTGTACATGATCATCGCGGATATTGCCGACACCACCGGCCAGCATGATGGGCTTGTGGTAACCGCGCACTTCCTCACCGGCGGCTGACACTACCTTTTCCTCATAGGTGCGGAAATAACCACACAGGTTGGGACGACCGAATTCGTTATTGAAAGCCGCCGCGCCGATGGGGCCTTCAAGCATGATCTCACACGCCGAGGCGATGCGTCCCGGTCGGCCGTGATCTGTTTCCCAGGGCTGGGGCAGATCCGGCAACTGTAGATTGGAAACCGAAAAACCGCACAGACCGGCCTTGGGTTTGGAACCCCGGCCGGTCGCACCTTCGTCACGAATCTCACCGCCGGAACCAGTGGCGGCGCCGGGAAAAGGGGCGATGGCAGTAGGATGGTTGTGGGTTTCCACTTTCATCAAAATCTGCACCGCCTGTGCGTGCGCCCGGTATTCACCTGAGTCCGGCTCGGGATGGAAACGCGCGCCCTCAACCCCCTCGATCACGGCTGAATTATCGCTATAAGCCGAGAGCACGCCTTCGGGATGGCGCTGATGGGTGTTACGGATCATGCCAAACAGGGTATGCGGCTGCTTTTTGCCGTCGATAATCCAGTCGGCATTGAAAATCTTGTGGCGGCAATGCTCAGAATTGGCCTGCGCGAACATCATTAGTTCCACATCGGTGGGATTACGCCCCAGCACCTGAAAATTCTCCACCAGATAGTCGATCTCATCGGCCGCCAGCGCCAGCCCCAGTTCCCGGTTGGCAAGTTGCAGGGCTTCAGCGCCACAGCCGAGAATATCCACCACCGTCAACGGCGCCGGATCGGCCTTGCTGAACAGGGCTTCCGCATCATCGATATCATCGAACACGGCCTCGGTCATGCGATCATACAGCCGACCCCGGATCACCGCATCCTGCGCCTCACTCAGGGGCTGGCTCAGGCTCAGATTATAAACCACCCCGCGCTCCAGCCGCTGCACCGCCGTCAACCCGCAATTATGGGCGATATCCGTGGCCTTACTCGACCAGGGTGAAATCGTACCCGGCCTTGGCGTAACCAGATATTGACGAAAGTAGGGAATTTTGCCGGCCTTCGTCTGCAACGGCGCATAATTGAGCAGCTGCCGCAGAACCGCCTGCTCCTCCTCCTTGAGCGTCCGATCGAGGCTGGCGAAATGGATAAACTCTACGTGCAGATCCTGCACCGCCGGTGCGTCATCCTGCAGGGTGGTGAGCAGTTTTTTCAGTCGGAATGCGGATAAAGCGGAACCGCCTCGCAATTGCAGCATGGGTCTCATCTCTGGATTGAACAGGCTTGAATGAAAGCGCGATGATACTACAGATTCGGTACCAGAGTGGAACTTGGCCTGGATCCCGGCAAAA
>JASBUE010000001.1 GCA_030148045.1 Candidatus Tenderia sp. | reverse complement strand
GCCTGGGATTTTTTGATAAATCGTCTGACCACCGCCTATAAAGTCGAATTGATGCCGATGAGTTTGGTGTTTGCCGCAATTGGCGGCATGCTGGGGTTTGCGTTTGGGCTTTACCACATCAAATTATCAGGCCAGAAGCGTATGGTACGTTATCTGGAGCATGAGCTTACTGAGGAGCTACCTTTGTTGATCGCTCGAGGAGAAGGCGAAAACATCGAATTCAAGACGTCCTTTCGCTACGATGTTCGGCAACAGCGAACCAATCGTGCACTGGAGCAGGTTGTCGCTGAAACCATTGCCGGATTTATGAATCATGCTGGCGGTACGTTACTGATTGGGGTAGAGGATAATGGCAACATAGCCGGGATTGAGCGCGACTATCAAACCCTAAGGCATGGCAATCAGGATGGATTCGAACGTGCTCTGATGGACACGGTGAAAAAATATTTGGGCGGTCATGCCTGCGCGTTGATTCATAGCCGATTCCATGTTCTTGCTGAAAAGACGGTTTGCAGGATTATTGTTGAGCGCGCTGACAAGCCGGTTTACCTGCTAGATGGGCAGGTGTCACGGTTCATGTTGCGTGCTGGCAATAGCACGCGCGAATTGGATGTTCGGGAAGCGCAAGCATACCTTTCGCAACGCGACGCTGTCATCGAGAATTAATACTGGCGGCCCATGGTGGGACTCGGCTAGTAGACCACAAACGCATCGAGTTAGTGGAGTGCTCTAAACATGACTAAGAAATATACGGGAAATACCTGTGAATAAAAAATTGACCCTTGATCTGGCTCTGGTGCTACCCACTGTAGCGGATGAACGAGACGCCTGTATCGGGCGCCTGACCGAATTGCTGGAGGCCGAAGGATTGGGGAAGGCGCACGTGGTGGACGAAGACGGTACGGCGCGTTTGTGTCTGCACTATGATCCCGAGCGGTTCAGCGTCAGTCAGGTCAGGAGCCTGGCGCAGGCCGCTGGTGCCCGGATCGCCGACCGTTACCGGCATGAAAGCCTGCGCATCGACGGCATGGATTGTCCCACCTGCGCGACCGTGATTGAACATGCCCTGGGGCGCATGGACGGCGTGCTGGAGGCAGCGGTCAGCTATGGCGCGGAGCGGCTGCGTCTCGAGTTCGATACCGAAAAGACTTCACTCGATGCCGTGCGGGAACGCATCCGGGCGTTGGGTTATGGCGTGATTGAAGAAGGTCAGGCACCGGGTTGGTGGGCCGAGCACCGCGAGCTGCTTCTGAGCCTGGCTGCCGGGCTGTTGCTGTTGGTCGGCTGGTTGCTGGAATTTACGGCGGCACCCGCCGCACTGTCCCTGGGTCTGTTCGTCGGCGCCTATATCACAGGCGGCTTCTTCGCTCTGCGCGACGCCTGGCAGAGCCTGCGCCAGGGCCGTTTCGATATCGACACCCTGATGATCGTCGCCGCCACCGGAGCGGCCGTACTCGGGGCCTGGGCCGAGGGCGCTTTGCTGTTGTTCCTTTTCAGCCTGGGCCATGCACTGGAACATACCGCCATGGGCCGTGCGCGCCGCGCCATCGAGGCGCTGGCGGAACTGGCCCCGCGGACTGCACTGGTGCGGCGTGACGGCGGCGAGGTGGAAGTGCCGGTGGAGGCGCTGGCGCGTGATGAGCGGGTCAT
>JASBUE010000308.1 GCA_030148045.1 Candidatus Tenderia sp. | reverse complement strand
GCCGCCGCCAATTGCACGGGGTCGACGCTAATCGCCATGCTCCAGCCGAAGGCGCGCCGGTTGACGACCAGGATCAACACCAACGCCAACAGCAGGCCCAGGGGCAGGGCCAATAATCCCGCCAACAGCCCCATCAGACCGGTCTCGCCAGTGACCAGCAGCCACAACTGGCGCGGCGTCAGTCCGGTGGCGCGCAGCACGGCGAATTCGCGCGCCCGCTCCAGCTGCAAGGCCATGAGGGCGGTGAGAATGCCGACGCAGGCCACCAGCAAGGTGAGCAGGCGCAACACGTCGGTGATGGCGAAAGTGCGCTCGAAGATCCGGATAGTGGCGGCGCGGATCTCGGCATTGGCACGGATCTGTAACGGCGGCTGCGGCGGCAGCAGCTCGCGCAATCGCCCGATCAGCGCCCGCGCCTCGGCCGGATCATGCAGATAGATGCCGAGGGTGGTGATGGCCGGATCGCGCCACAGTTGCTCATACAGCTCGCGCCGCAGGGTGATGCGGCCGTGCTCGGCGCCGTAGTCGCGATAGATACCGATCACCTCGAACGCCCGCTCCCCCGCTGCCGTGGGCAGGCGCAGGCTGTCGCCCACCGCCACCTGGTAACGATAGGCGTAAGGCTCCGACACCAGCACCGTGTTGCCGGACTGGAACGCGGCAAAGGGGTCATCCACCGCCTGCAATAATTGATAACCGGCGAAACCTTCGCGGGGCAGGTCCAGGGCGATGATCTCCTGCCTGCGCTCCCCCACCGGCACTGCGGCGCGGCGGCCGATGCTGAGCGCCTTCACCCCCGGCAAGTTGCGGACCTTCGCCACAAGCTCGCGTGGCAGCCCGTAGCGGCGCAGGTCGGCCGCGTCGGCGATGCTGAGATAGACGTCGGCGCGCAGGCTGTGCTCGATCCAGTCGACCACCGAACCGCGGAAGCTGTGCACCATGGTACTCACGCCGACGGTGGTGGCGATGGCCACCAACAGCGCCGCCAGCGCCACGCCGGTGCGACTGAGCGAATTGACCACACCCAGCAGCGCCATGCGCGCCAACAATGCCTTGCCTTTGGGCCAGATTGCGGCGACGGCGTGAATAATCAACATCACCACACGCGGTGCACACATGGCGTAGCCGATCACCAGGGCGAACAGGCCGAGGAAGGCGACGATCAGACCCGTGCCGGGATAACTCAACAGGACTGCGCCGATGATCATCGCCACCACACCCATCCAGGCCAGGCGGCGCAGCCAGCGGCGGGTCTTGGTCTCCAGATAGGAGCGCGTCAGGGTGGCGCGTGCCGGGGTGCGAGTAGCCTCCCAGGTGGGCGCCGAGCTGGCCAGCAGGGTTGCGCCCAGGCCCAGCAGTATGCCCTTGGTCATACTCCAGGGCGAAACATGCAGCTGGCGTACCTCGAGGGAAAAATAGAGATCGTTGATAGTGCGCGTCACCAGTCCCAGCAGCCCCTCGGCCAGGCCGATGCCCAACAGCAGGCCCAGCGCCGCGCCCAGCAGGCCAATGAGCAGCGCCTCGCCCATCACCATGCGCCAGATCTGTCCCGCCGTCACGCCCAGCGTGCGTTGCAGTCCGAACAGACGGCGCCGCTGCAGCACGGAAAAGCTCATGGTGTTGAAGATGATAAAGGCGCCCACCAGCAGGGCCAGCAGGCTCATGGCGGTAAGGTTGGTACGAAAGGCGGCGGTCATCTGCGCCTGGGCGTTGTTGGCGCGCCTGAGATCGATGAGCTGCGCGCCGGGAGGCAAAAGGAACCGCAGCTGTTCCAGCCTGTCTTTGTCACCCATCACCAGATCGATGTTCGACAGACGACCGATTTGGTTCAACAACAGCTGCGCCGTGGCGATGTCGGCCAGCAGCAGGTCGGTCATGCCCGGTGCCGCCAGCGGGTCCTGCGGCTGCATCAGACCCACCAGTTTCACGCTGTGGATCACACCGGCGCCGCGCACCCGGAATTCATCGCCCAGCGCCAGGTTCAATTCACGCGCGGTGGATTCCGCCATCATCACCGCATTGGGCACCGTCATCAGTTGGGTGAGGAACCGCTCGCCCTGCAGGTCGCTGCTGTAATCGCGCAGTGGTGGCTCGGCCAGTGGATCGACACCGAGCAAGTGGAAGGTACGGCCCGGGAAGTCGACGGCCACCACCGGTCCCTCCACTACCGGGGCGGAGGCGCGCAAGCCATGCCCGATACGCAGCTTGAGATAAAGCGCTTCATCCAGACCGGCCGGACCGGCGGTGATACGGTGGGTGGTGCGACCTGAGACGGTCTCGTTGGCCAGCTCGAAACCGCGCTGGGCGCTGTGGTTGACCAGGTCGATGGCGGTCACCACCGCCACACCCAGGGCGACGCCGAGCAGCGACAGGATCATCAGCCAGGGATGACGCAGCAGATGCCGCCGCGCCGAGCGCCACAGCAACACGTTAGCCGACCAGCCGGCCATCATGCAGTCTCAACACCCGCCCGGCCCGCTGCGCCGCCTCCGCGCTGTGGGTCACCATGATCAGGGTGGTACCGTATTGAGAGACCATGTCATAGAGCAGCGCCAGCACCCGGGCGCCGGTCTCGGTATCCAGATTGCCGGTGGGCTCGTCGGCCAACAGCAGCGTCGGCCGGTGCACCAGGGCGCGGGCGATGGCCACGCGCTGCTGCTCGCCGCCGGAGAGCAGGTCGGGATAACTTTGGCCGCGGCCGCTCAAATTCACTTTCGCCAGCAGTTCCATTGCCTGGGTTTCACCGTCATCATCGAGACGGCCGGACAGTGACAGCGGCAACAACAGGTTCTCCAGCACCGTCAGGGTGGGAATGAGATTGAAAAACTGGAACACGAAACCGATGTGGCGGCGGCGGAACAGGGTGCGTTCGGTCTCCGACAGACGGGAGATATTGCCGCCGTTGATCCACACCTCACCGGCGTCGGGCAGATCGATACCGCTGAGCAGATTGAGCAGCGTGGTCTTGCCCGTGCCGCTGCGCCCCAGCAGGGCCACCGACTCGCCGCGGCGGAAGGTGGTGGAGAGGTCGTGGAACACTCGATGTTCGCGCCCGCCCTCCTGATAGGCTTTACTGACGTTGTGGAGTTGGATGAGGGTGTCGTCTGTCATATCAATGGATTAGGTGTAGGTGCGTACCACGCACCATTAACAATCAGTTTGGCACCACATCTCAATCTTGATAGTGTCGCGTGTATATCTTACGCGGCTGCGTGCATAAAGGTAATGGTGCGCAATGCGCACCCTATGGCGCGATGATGGCGGCCAGCGGCGCCATGGCGATCTCGGCCCGAAACAGAACTGTGCCATTGCCCAGCACGCCGAAGCAATGGTACAGGCATTGGGTAACGCCGAGCCCGCCCAATCCCCCGCCACCCGCCATTTCCACCGGCTTGTTGACCAGCAGATGCAACACGTCGTTGCTTTTCAACCCAGCAGCCAGCTCACGATCCACCGAGATGTGGTGGCCGGTATAGACCATGGGTTCCTTCTCGAAATCATGATGATTCATGCAGGCGCGCTCCAGCAGGGCACAGGAGATCAGCGCGGCGGGAAACATCTCGGGAAACCTGACCCGCCCTTCCAGCTCGTCGAACCAGGCCGTCTGATCCGCCAGTGAACCGGAGAGAAAATTCTTGGCATTGCCGGTGATCATGAATTTGCGTTTGCAGAAGAAGTCGCTAGCCGGGACATAGCTTCGATCCGGCACATGATTGAGATCAGGAAGACCGGCCAGGTCCACGTCCGCCAGACACAAAGGCTCCGGCGATTCCTTCTTGTGACCGATGAGCACGATACCACGTTGGTTCTTGAGCACCACCCGGTTGCTGAGCAGCGGGCTGGCACCCGGTCTGAACCGTGATTTTTTGATCTCGACCTGCACCGCCTCGCCCGGTTTAAGCGCACCGGCGAAGGTGAACTGGTAATTGCTGAAACGCAGGCCGTGTTCGCCCAGCAATCGCGTTTCGTCGTTGGCTTCACGATAAAGCCGCAGCTGTTCCTCGATGAGGCACTCCAGCTGAAAGCCGAGTACGATCGGACCGCCGAAGGGATTGCCCAGGATGCGATCCCATTTGGATCGGTCGTGAAACAGGTTGAAGTCATCGGTGGCGTTGCGGGCGACGTCGATGTGCAGTTGGGTAAACGAGAGTGGCGCTGGATATATGGACTGTGGCATGGACGCTGCGGGCCGCTGTTATGGTTAACGAACCAAAACTGTTTCAGCGACATTAACACAGATAAATCCTTGGCGGCACCACCCTTGCTTGCAACCCGGCAGGCCTACCCTGCCGGGCCATGGTTTCATTACTACCAGGACTTGTAGGGCAGGAACTTGCCGTTGAGCGTGATCACCACCCGGTCGCCGGCGGGGTTTTCCTCCTTGTCGATATCCATACTGAAGTCGATGGCACTCATGATGCCGTCACCGAACTTCTCATGGATGATCTGCTTCATTGTCTCGCCGTAGACGTTGATCATTTCATAAAAACGATAAATCAACGGGTCGGTAGGAACGGCCTTGTCCCAGTGCTTGTGCGGACAGACCTGCAGGGCGGTGCCCACCTCATCAGGCAGGTCGAGGGTTTCACACAGGGCCTTGGCGTATTGTTCCGGCATGGAGTTCATGCCCAGGCAGGCGGAGGCGGTCCACACCGGCGACATGCCGACCCCCTCGGCGATATGTTCCCAGCTCAGCCCTTTTGCTTCCTTGGCCTTAAGAATCTCGATGGTCATGGCGTCTTTGCTTATCATGGTCGTAATCTCCAATCAGTTAGGTAAGGTCAGAAGAATCAGGCCTGCTAAGTTGTGCATGAAGTACTCGAAGGGCACGCCGAACTTGAAGCCCTGCCACTGTTTGGGATCGCGTTTGTCCTTGTGATCCACGTGCAGCACGATGGCCTGGCCGTTGATGTTCTCCACCGCCGGCATGATGTAGGGCTCGGCGGAGGAACCGGCGCCCATGCTCATGGCCAAGGGCATGGGGGTGAGCATGTGCGAGGCGTCGTATTCCTTATTAAGCGACTTGTCGCGCGCCACCGCCCAGCCGGCAGTCTTGATCACATCCACGTCCAGGCCGTATTTGCTGTAGAAGCCCATGGGGTGGGCCATGATGATGGGGGTGGCGCAGGTGATGGGCACGAAGCCGATGTTGAGCTTCTTTTTCTCCAGCGGCCCGGTGCCCTCCTTGACCGCCTCGGAACTGCTCAGTGCTTCAGGTTCAGCGGCGCCTTGCTCAAGCGGCCGCGTAAGTTCGCCGTCTACCGCCCCACCTGTACAGGTGGGACAACCACAGCCTTTGACATGTTTGAGACTGATATCGGGATCGAAGGGATTACCCAGGCTCTTGTTGGACATGCTCTTGCTTCCTCTGCTTGCAAATGGTTCGTCATCTCGCCGCGCCGCACGCAAACGGTGCAGCCGCACCTGTCTCGGTAACCGGCCCGGGTTGGTCTATGAAGGAAGCCGCCGGCTGTTCCGGTCACCCTGCGAAGACGTTATTGCAGAGAGTGTGCCAGCCTGTTGAAACTGCACCGGAACGCTGATTTGACGGGCTTTTCGTGTTTCGTTCGCCAATCGGAGTGCGCCGCGAAAATTCGTAATACTACGAAGTTTAATAGTTACGACTACGAAAATTTGAACTCCTGGCATGGATGTTGAAAACGTCATGAGGAATCCATCAAGCCGACGGGTATGCCATGCAGTCACTGACGGAACAAAGCTTCGAACAGCAGGCCGGCGCCTGCCTGGTGCTCGATCCGTGGCGCAACCGCATCGCCAGAGCCAACCGTGCCGCACGCGAGCTGTTGGGCTATGACCCGGAACAGATGTCCCGTATCGACGCCGCCGACCTGTTCCGCGATCAGCTGCCCGCCATGATCGTGTTTACCGAGGCCGTGCTGACACAGGGCCACCACTGGTGCAACGACATCATCTGTTATCACCGCCACGGCGACCCCATCGCCATGGAGATGTCCGGCAACCGGTTGGAACATGGCGAATCGCCCTGCCTCATCCTCAACCTGGCCGACCAGGAAAAATTGCTGGCGCAGCGGGAAAAGGCCGAGGCGCTGCAATATCACCGCGCCGGCATTCGCCGCTGGAAGACCATCGAAAATATCTTTCAGGAGATAGAACGGGAAAACGCCCTGATTCTGAGTGCCGCCGGCGAGGGCATCTACGGCGTCAATGCCGACGGCAAGACCACCTTCGTCAACCCCGCCGCCGAGCGCATGCTGGGTTACAAGGCTGGAGAATTGATTGGAAGAGACATCCACAGCGCCATCCACCACAGCCATGGCGATGGCCGTCTGTACCCCAGCCGCACCTGCCCCATTTACGCCGCCTTCGCCGATGGCGAGGTACACGTCGTCGACAACGAGGTGTTCTGGTGCAAGGACGGCCGCGCCCTGCCGGTGGAATACACCAGCACCCCCATCGAGGACAACGGACAGCTGGTGGGTGCGGTAGTGATCTTCCGCGACATCAGCGAGCGCAAGGAGGCCGATGCCAAACTGCGCAGCGCCCTGGCCGAAGTGGAGACCCTCAGAAATCGACTCGAGCAGGAGAATGCCTATCTGTTGGAAGAGATTCGCAACGAACACAATTACAAGGAGATCGTCGGTAACAGCGCCGCCATTCGCAATGTCATTCGCCAGATCGAGTTGGTGGCGCCCACCGATGCCAATGTGCTAATCAGCGGTGAGTCCGGTACCGGCAAGGAACTCATCGCCCGCGCCATTCATGAAAGCAGCTCTCGCAGCAATCGGCCGTTGATCCGAGTCAACTGTGCCTCCATCCCGCGCGAGTTGTTCGAGAGCGAATTCTTCGGCCACGTCAAAGGCGCCTTTACCGGCGCCACGGCGGACCGCGCCGGGCGCTTCGAACTGGCCGACGGCGGCACCCTGTTTCTCGACGAGGTGGGTGAGATCCCCGTTGAACTGCAGAGCAAACTGTTGCGCGTGCTGCAGGAACAACAGTTCGAGCGCGTCGGCGACAATCGCACCCGGCGCGTCGACGTGCGCGTCATCGCCGCCACCAATCGCGACCTGAAACAGGCGGTAATGGATAAGAGCTTTCGTGAAGACCTCTACTTTCGCCTCAATGTCTTCCCCATCGAGTCCGTTGCGCTACGCAGTCGCAGCGAGGACGTGCCCCTGCTCGCCTCCCACTTTATTCAACGTGCCAGTGAGAAATTCAACAAGCCGACGGTAAAACCCAGCAAGGCCGATATGCAGCGACTGCGGGCCTACCCTTGGCCGGGAAACATCCGCGAACTGATCAACGTCATCGAGCGGGCCGTGATCCTGGCCCAGGGTGAGCGACTCAGGCTTGATCTGCCCGAGGCCGTGAAACCGGTCATTCCCTTGGAACGGGTCAATGCAGAGCAAATCAATATCATGTCCGATACGGAACGCCGGCAACGCGAGCGGGAAAACATTATCAACGCCCTGAAAGCGGCCGGTGGAAAAGTGTTCGGTCCTGGTGGTGCAGCTCAGTTGCTGGATGTAAAACCCACCACCCTGGCCTCGCGCATCAAGCGCTTCAATATCGACAAATCTGAGTACTATCAGTGTTGACTGGCTAATGGCGGAAAATATATCTGACAGTAACTTATGAAATAAAGAGCGGATACACATATTGTATATCCGCCCGTGCTTTTTATGACTAGTGGGGCGTGCGTGAAGTTCGGTGATTCTGGCACACAGCCACAAGGTGCAGATCAAGGCGGAAAAACGCAGGAATAGCCATCTATTTCAAGTTTTTCCAACGCCGAGATGCGCATTGTGGCGCAGTGCGCTGTTACCTGACTTTGCGCACGCCCCACCAGGGGCCAAGTCAGCTATGCCGCACTCTGCCACGATGCAGATATTACCGGCTGCAATTCCTGCTCCAATTCAGGCGATAAACTGGTCTCACCAATCGCCGGCGGAACAAACGCCGCCATCGCATTTACAAGTTGATCAACCTGAGAGTCCAGCAAATACGATCCGTCAGACACCTCGAAGCGATCCAGTTGATACGACTCCCCCAAGTACCAGTCAGAAACAGTTAGCGTATCTGAGGTTCCAATAATGCTGACATCCAGATTGTTACCCTTCCTGCTGAACCACAACTGATCAGTGGCAATGCCGCCACCAAAAATCGCTATATCGTCCGTGTCTCCATAGATTTCCGGTTGCGCATCAAGATTGTCATAATCGTATATTGTGTCGTTCTGATCACCCTTTTCAAATTTATAGACATCACTGCCATAACCACCATATAAATCATCATCTCCCGAGCCGCCAACTATTGTATCATCCCCACCATCGCCTTTAAGAATATCATTCCCCCGGTTCCCGATAATCGTGTCGGCGCCCGCCGTGCCCGTGATCGTGTCGTTTCCGTAGCCGCCATTGAAGGCCTCTATTCCAAGCAACACCACATCAGGGTTGCTGGCATCGAAGCTGTCGTCGCCGCCGCCGCCGACAATGACGTCGTAGCCGTCGCCGCCATCGATGACTTCTATCCCCACGGCGGCGGTAAGCGTTTGCATATTGATATTGTCATTCCCCTCCGTGGCGCGGATGGTGTCCAGTCCCGCACCGCCGTCGATCGCGTCAATACCGTCGGCGTAACCCTCGAGAACAAATATGTCGTCACCGCCCAGCCCTATGAGGGTATCGTTGCCCCGGTTGCCGATAATCGTGTCGGCGCCCGCCGTGCCCGTGATCGTGTCATCACCCAATGTTCCACCAATAATATTAACTTCAACAGGCCCATCTTGCCCAATGACAATCGTAAAAATATCACTTACTGATATCCCTGATGTATCGGTCGCAACAACCTCAATCTCTATGCTTCCGACATCGGCGCTGCCGGGCGTACCATTAAAGGTTTGTGTATCCGCATCAAAACTCAACCATGTGGGCAATGCTGTGCCATCGACCAAAATGGCGGCAAAGGTCAGACTATCGCCTGCGTCGACATCACTGAAGGTGCCACCAGGCACGGTGAAATTGAACAATGCACCTTCTGTTGCGACTTGATCTTCAAACGGCGTAGAAACCACGGGTGATGACAGCACAGCGCCATCTGCAAAAACGAATTGTTCAACCTTGTCTCCCAGATACCAGTTTTTGATAACCAGGACATCAGACCCAGTTGATGCGATCTCGAGATCATCAGTGACTCTATTAAAAGACAAATCGGCTTTATTTATGCCGTTTCCGAACTGAACAGTGTCAATTCCGCCCACATCCATAACTGTGTCATAACCATCGCCTGGAGAAAACACATAAACATCATCACCCGCCCCCCCTTCAAGCACGTCATCCCCCTGACCGCCATTCAGCACGTCATCGCCGTCACCTGTCAAGATAATATCATCGCCACCAAGACCATTGACCCGGTCCGTAATATTACTGCCCGTCAATTCATTGTTTTCATCATCACCGTCGATATCGAAGCCCCGGCTGACAAAATCAGCATAGGAAACTTCCGCACCATCAGCCAACACGACAGTGCCAATCCCGCGATAGCCGTAGACATCATTTTTATCAAAATTGGTCAGGTGAATGGCTCCACCCTGGCCGGAGCTGATCACCAGCGACCCGAAACCCAGCCTAATTGAACCGCTGTCGTAATAACTTCGTATATTCAGAGTATCCGCTTGGCCACCTGACAGTTCCAGACCGGACGGTATATTGCTATAGATGACAAAGGCTCCTGATAGGTTATTGATTAGATATTCATCTTTACCCTTTCCGCCAAGGACGAAAGCACTCTCGGATGACAGAATGATCTTGTCATCACCATCACCGGCAATAATAATATCGTTACCGTTGCTCTCGATATAATCGTTACCCGCGCCGCCAAAAACTCTGGTAGGCGCCAAGTCGTTATAGCTTTCTACAGCCTGTTGAAAGGTTGAGATAAAGTCATCCTGTGCGGTCCCAACGATTGTTGCATCACCTTCTGCCCCAAAGAACTTCTCACCGCTGATCCCCAACTGGCCCGTTAAGGCGTAGTTTCGTGTGGCATCGCCACCCACCGGCGCGATAGCGCCTGTTACCTCATAGGGCAGGAGATCGGCATATGTCAGCGCCACATTGAAATAAAATGAATCAGTAGGAAGGGAATTGGTGACCGCGCTTTCCAGGTCAAACAGGCGTACGCCAGTTTCATCAATAAACTGTAGTTGCTGAATACCTGACTGAAAAAAATAACTGAACTGAAAAAGGGCCGATTCCCTATAAAAATCATATAGTGGATCATCAGGACTGACGATGTTTCCATCCGGATCTACAACGTTTATGGTATAGGATAAATCAATACCAAGCTCAACATAACCACCACCAGTATTGATACTGAGCCGAGACGATGAAGATTCCTCGCCTGAAATCAGTTCCACTAGCACATCCGATGGCAAGACTCCCTTGCCAAGTGACAAGGTATTCACTTCACTGCTGCCATCGACACCTACGGGATCGAATTTTATGACGTCATAGCCATCACCACGGTTGAACAGAAAGACATTGTCACCGGCATTGCCATACAAAGTATCATTGCCGGCGCCACCGGCAATCACATCACTTCCCGCATCACCGAATATCTGGTCATTGCCGGCCCGCCCGTCAACAACATCATCCCCCAGGCCTGAATCTATGATATCGTTGCCCGCTGTCCCATAGACAAGGTCGGCAAACTCGCTGCCATTGGCCGTATTGTCTTCCGCAACCGGAGCAACCAACGATTCAACATAGGCCGCATCCCAGACAGTTCCATCCGCAAAAGTGAACGTCTCGATTCTTGACGCATCCGGGGCAAACCAATCGCCAATCATCAGTTGATCGGCATCGCCATTTATTTGAAGGACCACATTGTCATCCCGGCGCTCCACTGCGACAACATCGGGCGTAATACCTACGCCAAACACAACGGCGTCCATCGCCGAGCCGTTGGTATCCGATGCCTCTGAAATATAATCGAAGCCATCGCCGGGGTTGTAAGTATAGGTATCGTTGCCCGCACCGCCCATCAATGTGTCGTTACCTGTGCCACCATTCATGGCATCATCGCCCTCACCACCCTCCAGCCAGTCATTACCGGCAGCGCCATCCAGCGTATCATCACCGCCGCCGCCAAAGAGCTGATCGTTGCCTGTGCCGGCAGTCAGGACGTTGTTTCCGGCATCACCATTCAGCGCAATGTCAGTATCCACATTCAACAGCCCCTGGGAGGCCACAAGGCTGGCGATATCCGCCACGCTGTTGTCATTGAATACCAGGCTTTCAACCCGATAATCTCCCGTCGCATCGAACCAACCACTCACAGTGATTTGATCCTGGGTATGGGAGAGGTCGATCACCAGGTCATCGTTGACCCGTGAAAAGCTCACATCAGCGGCATCTATCCCCGCACCGAGGCGGATAACGTCAGCATTGGCCCCCGGATTGAAATCAGTAATGGTGTCCTGCCCATCCCCTGCATTAAACACATAGGTATCATCCCCCAGCCCGCCATCCAATTGGTCGTTACCCGAGCCGCCGATTATTTCGTCGTCGCCGGCATTGGCAAAGAGATAATCGGCTTGTCCGCCTCCGGTTACGACATCGGCCCCATCCGTCCCTGACAGGATTAACGAAGGGGCAAAACCAAGAAGCTGTGATAAGGAAAGCGTTTCATTGGAAAACACAAACCGGGTGCCCGCCCCAAGAAATCCTCCCTTGATATAGACCGCATCGTTGGTGTCATAGATGATTCTCAGCACCTGCTCGCCACCCACCTGGTTAACATCGATGCCGCTGGAATCAACACCCCCATCAAAGCGGAATGTACCGCCATTATCGACAAGCTCCACCACATCCAGGCCATCACCTGACCTGAATACCGCGGTATCATCCATGTCCAATCTGATTATATCCGTAT
>JASBUE010000297.1 GCA_030148045.1 Candidatus Tenderia sp. | reverse complement strand
CCGGAGGGCTGGGCCCATGTTTCCGCCCCACTGCGTTGTCAGTCGCTTATGTAGAATAACTACACCGCACTCCTTCCGCCTTGTGGGGCGGAAAAATGAGCTCCAGCAGTGATGAAAATGAAACCTCAACAGACCCTAGGTTGCAAGACGGCCTCTCCAGCCGTTTTCCAGCTAAGCTTGCCGCCGTCATATAATGAAGAGGGCGGCCTGGGGCGTGGTGGCACAAAATACGGTAGTCGGCGGGTATGGCCAGGCAATCGGGTGTGGCAAGATAATATATTGTATTTTAATAGAAAAAATGGCTTTGATTCGCCCCTCGGCGGAGGTGGGGCAGGGTATGTGTAGGTCACAAAATTTCGCTAAAGATTTCTCTTGACATGCCGATCGAAATCTTGCTAGCCTGACCCCAGGCGTCGGATAATAATAATCCGGCTGTTGTTAAACAATTTTGGGAGAACCCGAAATGATGTATAGAAAGTCCTTACTAGCTTTAGGGGTGGCGACAGCTATGGCAGCACCGGCAGCCTTTGCAGCTGCGCCTGTTGGTTTTGGCCAGTTCAGTTATGATAATACTCTTGCGACGGGCATCGATGGTTCTGGTATTTCGCTTACCACCAGCGGTGGAACAGGCCTGGGCGGTGCATGTGCGTCCGGTTTTACCTGTAGTGATTCCGTTGTCTCTGACAAAGGTTTCCTGCAGATCCAGATGACAGAGGATGCCACGGGCAAAACCTATTTCCAGACCATCATCGCCGATGACGGCGCGACCCCGATGATGGGGGATATGCGTTCTGAATCCTTCGTCGGCACCGCAGCCACCGGCACCGCGGGTGGTGTCGCAGCCTGGCAGGATATCACCGCCGGCACGGGTGCAGTGGATGACGTGAGCTCCAATAACAATGGCCTGTCATCAACCGCCACCTTCCTGACGGGTGACTTCGACGGAGTGGGTGACACGAGTGCCGTGCTGACCCAGACGATTTGGGACAACACCGCCGAGAGCAGTGCAGGGGCGGGTGATGGCACTACCTTTGATACCGGCTTCAGCTTCACGAAGGCGGATGAGGCAGACGAGGGCATGGCCCAAGTTACCGCCGGGCTCACCGATGGCGCTGCCGGCTTTGCTGCTGATTTCTATGCCGGTATGCGTATGGACATGGGTACCGGTGATATGCTGATGGATGTCGGTGTCAAGCAGACCATTGCTGATGGCTCTGTCGCCACTGACGACGCCTTCTCCGACAGCTTCCAGGTGGCGTCTACCATGAACGAAACCGCTGGAATGATGGTGGCCAAGGTGGTGGATATCAACAACGCGGTGCAGCTGATTTCGGCCGCGGGCGGTGGTACCGCTACTGACTCAACCTTCGACTACAGCCTGAGAATGGGGTCCGATCCTGGCATGGTTCCTATGGGTAGCCTGGCCGACACCATCTACGGCACCTTCGCTGGCGTAACGGCGGGTGTGGCTGATGTCAACGGCGCCCTGACCGGCGGTACCGTCGACTGGGTTAACGGCGACACCATCGCCCAGGTCTTGATCGGACAGAACACGGGTGAAGGCCTGTTCGGCTTCAACAGCGTGGCTGATCTGGTGGATACGGATGGGGCAGGCACCGCCGACGATATGGGTATGGAAGAGTACTCTAACCTGAGCAGCACCGGTCCCTTCGTAGACTACTATGAGGCGGATGGTATAACTGCTACTACAAGCCCGTTCTAAGCTGAGGCTTAAAACAGGGTGTGGCGGTAACGCCATCACCTTAAGCTGATCGAAAGGCCGCCAGGCGACTGGCGGCCTTTTTTGGTTTCTAAGACTTGCCGGGTGAGGCATCAGGACCTAAAAAAGCACCTATTGTCAAGGCCGGGGCTTGCTTGCTATTTTCCCAGGGCCGGGGTAGGGTAAAAAAATTAAAGGGCGCTGCATACTTAATGCTCAAAGATCGGAGTTTGACCAAACTTGTCATGGGGTAAAATCGGCCTTTTCGCCCCCTCGAATGAATTATGAATTGTCCATCTTCCTTGTGCTGGGGGCGGAGGGGGGCTTGATGGGTGCTCAGGGGTGGATCAATGGAGCGGAAAGTCAGTACCGATGACATCAAGATCGGGATGTATGTCTCCCGGCTGGACCGGCCCTGGCTCGAGTCGCCGTTTCTGTTCCAGGGTTTTTTCATCAAGGATGCTGATGACGTCCAGGACCTCAAGAGGTATTGCCAATACGTCTATATTGACCTCCTCAAGGGGGCGCCGGCGGCGCGTTACCTGGACGACACCCAGCCGCTCCCCAGGGGCGATCAAGGCGCCCCTGTCGTCTATGAAGACACCATCTCGGTAAAAGAGGAGCTGCCGAGGGCCAGGGAGATCCACAAAGAGGCCGCGGAGCTGGTCTCCAACATCATGGATGAGATCCGGGCGGGAAAAATAGTCAACCTGGATGCGGTCGAGGGGGTCGTCAAGGAGATGGTCGGTAGTATCCTTCGCAATCCCGACGCCTTCATGTGGCTGACTCAGCTCAAGGACAAGGACTCCTACACCTATGGTCACGCCATCGATGCCTGCACCCTGGCCACCGCCTTCGGCCGTCAGCTGGGATTTCCGAAGGCGCGGCTGCGGAGGCTCGCCATTAGCGCCATGCTGTTCGATGTCGGCAAGATGCGATTGCCGGAGGACTTGCTGAAGAAAGCGGGGGAGCTGACGGAGCGGGAGAGGATACTGCTGCGCAAGCATGTCGAGTTCGGTGTCGCAACGCTCTCCAAGGCCAAAGGGATTGACAAGGAAACGCTGGAGACCGTCTGGACTCACCATGAACGATTCAACGGCAAGGGCTATCCCAGGGGGCTGGTGGGGAAGAGCATCCCCCTGTTCGGGAGAATCGCCGCCATCGTGGATTGCTATGACGCCATCTGCAGCCAGCGTCCCTACTCCGATCCCATTTCGCCGCATGAGGCCATCCTCAAGCTGTACGAATGGCGGGGTTGTGACTTCCAGGAAGACCTGGTTGAACACTTTATCCAGTCACTGGGGGTCTATCCGACCGGGACGCTGGTGGAGCTGAGTAGCGGCGAGGTGGCCGTGGTCATCGCCCAGAATCGCTTCCGCCGATTACGCCCCAAGGTAATGTTGATCCTGAATGCCGATAAAGAATATCTCGACTTTTTTCCGGTCATCGACCTGATGGCCGATAGCGAGGACAAATCAGGCAATCCACTGGAGATTAGCGGCGCCCTGGAGGCAGGCGCCTACGGCATTGATCCCAAGGAGTTTTATCTCTGATGTCTTCCACTTTTCCGGCTACCCCGGCAGGACGTTCACCGGTATAAGCGCGTATGACCTCGGATAGGGATGAGTCGGCAAAGCCGCCCAGCCGGGCCGCCTTCTTCAATGAGCTGCAAGAAGCGATCGGCCAGTTCAAGCAGACGGGGCGGGCCCTCGGCCTGCTGATCATCAGCCTGCGGCGCATCCGCGAAATCAATATCACCTTCGGATACCAGGCCGGCGACCGTCTGCTGCAGGCGTTCGTCGGGCGGGTGCGCGGCATACTCCGCCATGCCGACAGTTTCAGGGATATCGGCGGCAATGACTTTGCTCTGCTCCTGCCGTCCGTTCTCAACGCCGGCCACGCCATATTGGCGGCGAACCGGGTTCAATCGCTGTTCGAGCAGCCGTTTGTCATTGATGGTCATGCAATCAGGGCCCAGGCGGTCATCGGCATTGCCCTGTATCCGAATCACGCCGATTCGGCGGAGAGCCTGATGCAGCGTGCGGAGATGGCCCTCTCCCACGCCCTGGCCGTCAACAAGCCCTACGAGATCTTCCAGGACGAACTCCCGGCCACCTCCCTGGTGATCGAATCGGAGTTGCAGCGGGCCATCGAAAACGATGAGCTGGTCCTCTACTACCAGCCCAAGATCGACATGAAGTCTAGGCGCTGCAGCAGCAGCGAGGCCCTGGTGCGCTGGATCAGTCCGGAGCGCGGCTTCGTCGGGCCCAATCTCTTTATCCCGGTCGCCGAGGCAACGGACCTGATCATCCCCCTCACGCTCTGGACCCTGAATACCGCCCTGCGCAACCTGGCCGAGTTCCGCGAGAAGTGGGGTGAGATGACCGTGGCGGTCAATCTCTCTCCCAGGTGCCTCCATGAACCGAACGTGGTGGACCTTATCCAGCAGGCCATCAATGTGTGGGATGCCGAGCCCGGGCATCTGGTCCTGGAGGTGACCGAGAGCGCCATGATGCACGACCCCCAACACGCCCTGGCGCAACTGCAACGCCTGCACGATATGGGAGTAATGCTCTCCATCGATGATTTCGGCACCGGTTACTCGTCGCTGGCGTATATGAAGACCTTGCCCATTGACGAGCTCAAGATCGACCAGGCCTTTGTGCGCCACATGATGGATGACGAAGGCGATGCCATGATCGTGCACTCGACCATCGATCTGGCGCACAACTTCAGGCACAAGGTCGTCGCCGAGGGCATCGAAGACGAATTGACCTTCGAGACCCTGGCAAACCTGGGTTGCGATGTCGGGCAGGGTTATTTCATGGGCAAGCCCATGCCGGCAGAGCAGCTCGAGCTGTGGATGCAGGAATCACCGTGGGGCATCAAGGCGTGACCGCGGGCCAGACAGCTTAAGTAAATAAGCAAATACTCTAATATCTTTGACATTCCGGCCGAACTAAAGTAGACTACCTAGGTCAGAGATGGAGGTTGATCTGCTATGGTTAAAGATCGGGGTTTGATCAAAGGGGTCGCTGCAGGACTCGCCGTTTTCTGTACGCCGGCCTTGGTCGTCGCGGCGCCGCCGGTGGCTTATGATGGCTGGACGGTGACGGCGGGCGGCATGGTGGATTCATCGTCGTCTTGTACGGCGCCGGGCGTCAGTTGCACGACCCTGTTTGCGGACACCGGTTTTCTCTACGAGGAGGTGACTACCAGCGAGTATTCCTATCTGCGCTTGATTCTG